>NZ_JBSGEZ010000063.1:14923-44147 GCF_053603155.1 Nocardia sp. NPDC004260
GGTACGCACAGGAGGCGCAGCCGGACAGCGTCCGTCATCAGCCTGCGCATGGCCGCAGCGAAGGCGGAGGTACGCACAGGAGGCGCAGCCGGACAGCGTCCGTCATCAGCCCGCGCATGGCCGCAGCGAAGGCGGAGGTACGCACAGGAGGCGCAGCCGGACAACGTCCGTCATCCGCCTGCGCATGGCCGCAGCGAAGGCGGAGGTACGCGTGGGCGCGCCGCTCAGGGGCGGCGGCCGTGCCGGATCCGGAAGATCGTTCTGGCCAGGCGGAGATGGCGCGGGGACCGATCGAACGTGGACAGATTCACCGGCGCCTGATACCGCTTGCGGGTGATGGCCAGGGTCCGGCTGAACTCTCGTAGTCCCTGGTCGCCGTGGCTGTGGCCCTGGCCGTATTCGCCCACACCGCCGAAAGGCAGCGCGGGAATGCCCGCGTACGCGGTCGAGGAGTTGATGGTCACCACCCCGGCGCGCAGTTGCTCGGCGAACGCCTCGATCTCGTGCACGTCCCTGGTGAACACCGACACCGCGACGTCGGTGCCCACCGCGTTGATCCGCTCGGCGGCCTCGTCCATGCTCGCCACCTTGTTCACGATGAGTACCGGGCCGATGCCCTCGCCCGTGATGGCGATGCTCTCCTCCGGCACCTCGGCCAGCACGATCGGCTCGATGTAGGGATCGCGGATGGAGTCCAGCCCGCCGACGACCGCGCGGCCGCCGCGGGCCACCGCGTCGCGCACCTGCCTGCGCACCACGTCGATCTGGGACTCCATGATCATCGGGCCGTAGGACGCCTTCCGGTCCGCGCCCGGCCGCAGCTTGCGGGCCTGAGCCACGACCAACTCCAGGAAGCGGTCGTAGACGGATTGGGCGACGTAGGCCCGTTGGATGCCGGTGGCGTTCTGCCCGGCGTTGGCCATCGCGCCGAACACGGCGGCCTCGGCGGCGTCGTCGAGTTTCGCGTCGACGTGCACGACCATGCTGCCCTTGCCGCTGCGTTCCACGACGACCGGCGTCATGGTCTGCGCGCAGACCGAGATCACCTCACGCGCACCGGCTTCGGAGCCCGCGTAGGCGATCTTGTCGACTTTCGCGCGGCACAGCGCGGTGCCGGTGGCCTTGTCTCCCGTAACCACTTGCAGCACCGGCTGGTTCGGTGCGAGCCGGGACCAGCTGTCGGCCAGCCACACGCCGACGCCGGTGGTCAGCTCGTGCGGCTTGAACACCACCGCGTTGCCCGCCGCCATCGCGTAGGCGATCGAACCCATCGGGGTGAACACCGGGTTGTTCCACGGGCCGAGCACGCCGACGACGCCCAGCGGCAGATACCCGACGGAGGCCCGCTGATTGCGGGTGAGCCAGTTGGAACCGATGCGCCGCCGGTCCAGCGCGCGGCCCGCGTTGCGCGCGGCCCAGTCCAGGTTCTCTACCGCGAGCATCACCTCGATCGCGGCGTCGGCTACCGGCTTCCCGGTCTCCTCGCACAGCAGGGCGACCAATTCGCCCGAGCGCCGGGCGATCTCGCGTTTCCAGTCCAGCAGCCACCGCTTCCGGCTGCTGAATCCGAGTTCGGCCCACCATTTTTCGGCGGAGCGAGCGGCGCGCACGGCGCGATTCAGTTCGCCCGCGCTCATCATGGCGTAGTTGCCGACGACCTCGCCGGTGCGCGGGTCATAGGACGTGAGGACGTTCGTTCGGCCCGTTCCTCCCGGACGCGCCGCCAACCGTGACTGCGCGGACTCGGCCATGATCACCTCTCGCAGTGTCGAAACCGGCGTGCGGACCGCTCAGCGGGGCCACATCCGCGGACGAGTGAGTGTTTTCCCCCGCAAAGCAGACTATGGTCTCGCGCAGCGGGCCGACAAGGCTCGGCCGCGGCCTCGGCGTTCGGATCGGATCGCGCTCACCAGCGCCGATTCTTCGCACGGCGAACGGGCAGCGGAAAATGTGAGTAAGGACACAATGGGCGCACGCTGGTGCGGGTACCTCACGCGACGCGGCAGCCCGGGCGATCGGGCCGGTAACATCACGCCGAGCGCGACGGATCACCAATCCGAGCGTGCGCCTGCGCTCGGGCGACCTGGTCGCCGTACCGGCCGATAGTGGAGAGTTGATGCCGAGTTCCAACCAAGCGGATTCGCATGCGAGTGAGCCTGCGGTCCGGGTAACGGACGTTCGCAAGTCGTTCGGCGATGTGCACGCACTGCAGGGCGTCAGCTTCGTCGCCGAACGCGCTTCCGTCCTCGGCATCCTCGGGCCGAACGGCGCGGGCAAGACGACGATGGTGAAGGTCCTCTCCACGCTGCTGCGTGCCGACTCCGGCACCGCCGTCGTGGCCGGGTACGACGTGTCGAAGGACCCGGCGGGCGTGCGCCGCTCGATCATGATGACCGGCCAGTACGCGGCGCTGGACGAGAACCTCTCCGGCCGGGAGAACCTCGAGCTGTTCGGCAGACTGATGGGCCTGGGCAAGTCCACGGCCCGCAAGCGCGCCGACACCCTGCTCGAGGAATTCGATCTGGTGAGCGCGGGCCGCCGAGCCGTGCGCCACTACTCGGGCGGCATGCGCCGCCGCGTGGACATCGCCTGCGGGCTGGTGGTGCGTCCCGAGGTGGTGTTCCTGGACGAGCCGACCACGGGCCTGGACCCGCGCAGCAGGCAGGGCGTCTGGGACCTGGTGACCGCGCTGAAGACGCAGGGCATCACGGTGCTGCTGACCACGCAGTACCTGGAGGAAGCCGACGTGCTCAGCGACAACATCATCGTGATCGACAAGGGCACGGTGATCGCCGAGGGCACCGCCGACGAACTCAAGGAGAAGACCGGCGGCAGCTACTGCGAGGTCGTCCCGCTGGATCAGAAGAAACTGCGCACCGCCGCGTACGCCCTGGGCGATCTGGTGCCGCCCGCGGTGCTGGCCGACATCGACGGCGGCGACCGGCTGTCCATCCCGGCGCCGGAAGGCGCCGCCACGCTGACCGAGGCGCTGCGCAGGCTCGACAGCGCCGGTGTCGAGCTGGCCGACATCGCGCTGCGCCGCCCCTCGCTCGACGACGTGTTCCTGTCCATCACCGGCCACTCGGGCGGGCGAGCGTGACCGCTGCGACCGCCCCGGAGCACACCGAGGCCGAGGTGACGCTGTTCGCCGAGTTGCCCGCGGCGCGGCTGTCGTCGTTCGCGCAGTGGCGCGCGCTGACCGGCCGCATCGTCCGCACCATGGCGACCAAGGGCGAGCTGATCGTCGCCGCGGTCACGCCGCTGATCTTCACCCTCGGTTTCTATCTGCCGTTGCGCTACGTGATGAAGATCCAGGGCGTCGACTACGCCCAGTACGTCATGCCGATCATCGTGTTGCAGACCATGGCCTTCACCATGATGTCGAACGCGCAGCTGGCCGCGTTCGAGGCGATGACCGGCCTGAGTACCCGACTGCAGACCATGCCGATCGGCACGCTGGTGCCGTTCACCTCGCGCATCTGCGCCGGGCTGGTCCGGTCGGTGACCTCGCTCACCGCCGCGGTGCTGTTCGGGTACCTGATCGGTTTCCGTTTCGTCGCCGGCGTCGGGCAGGCCGTGCTGTTCTGCGCGTTCTCCCTCGCGGTCGGCACGGTGCTCGCGGTCGGCGCCGACGGGCTCGGCAGTCTGACCAAGAGCCCGGAGTCGCTGAGTCAGGCGCTGACGCTGCCGACGCTGATCTTCGGCATGCTCTCCTGCGGGTTCGTGCCGGAACGCAACTTCCCGGAGTGGATTCGCCCGTTCGTGCGCAATCAGCCGATCTCCCAGTTCTCCTTCGCGCTGCGCGACATGGCGGCCGACGGCGTGACCTGGCACGTGCTGTGGGTTCCGCTGGTGTGGTTGATCGGGCTGGCGGCGGTGTTCACCCCGTTGGCGATCTGGGCGAGTGTGAGGCGGTCATGAGTTCGGTGGAATCGACCGTGGAGCGCACCGCGCCGCAGACCGAGGTGTTCGAGGGACGCCCGGCCGAACCCCTGCCCGTCGTCCGGACGAGGCCGGAAGGCTCGCTGGTCACCTGGGTGGTGCAGAGCCTGATCCAGTGCAAGCGGCTGCTGCTGGTCTGGGCGCGTGATCCGGCGACGACCATCCAGACGCTGGTGTATCCCGCGCTCACCTTGGTGATGTTCTACATCGTGCTGAACAAGCCCGTCTCCGGGGCCACCGGCATGCCCGCCGTGTACGGCACGGTCCCGTTGTTGACGTTGGTCGCGGCGATGTCCGGCGCGGTGGTCAGCGCCCTCGGCTTCAAGACCGAGAAGATGACCGGACTGCTCGGCCGGTTCTGGACGATGCCGGTGCACCGTGCGGCCGGATTCACCGGGCGGCTGCTCGCCGAGGCGATCCGTGTCCTGGTGACCACGGTGTTCGTCGTCGCGGTCGGCCTGCTGCTCGGCTTCCGATTCGAGCAGGGACCGGTCGCGGCGCTGGCGTTGATCGGCATCCCGGTGCTGTTCGGGGTGGCGTTCGCCGTCCTGGTCACCGCGCTGGCCACCGTGTCCGAGGGCGTGATGCTGGTGAACATCGTCGGCATGATCAGCACCTTGCTGATGTTCTTCAACTCGGGTTTCGTTCCGGTTTTCGCCTACCCGATCTGGTTGCAGGACGTGGTGGCGCATCAGCCGATGAGTTGCGCGATCGATGCGATGCGCGGGTTGTCCTACGGCGGTGCGGTCGCCGACCCGCTGCTCGAGACGCTCGCCTGGACGCTCGGGATGATCGTCGTCTTCGCCTACCCGGCGATCAGGGGATACCGGCGGGCCGCGGAAACGGGGCCCTAGCCACCAGCCGTCGCCGTGCGCCGGGTTCCGATCATCGGACCCGGCGTTCGGCGTCTTCGCGCGGTTCGGCGAACCCGTAGTCCAGCCAGCGGTTCCGATGGGCCCAGCCGACCAGGTCGTAGCGCCAGCGGAACGGCCAGGTGTGCGCGACCGTGCCGAACAGCACCGCGCCCAGCGCCGTGTAGTCGTCGTGCGCGGACAGTAGGGCGCGCTGACCACGCGGGGTAGCGCTGAAGAACGCGTCGAACATGGCGATGGACTGCTCGGTGGTGAGTCTGCCGAGGCCGTAGAGGCCGCGCATCCGCATCCGATACACCAGCCGTGCGCGCGGCGGCCACAGCGCGGCGATGGGGTCGCGGCCTTCCCGCAGCGCGGTGATCGCGGTGTCGACCAGCGCGAGTGAGCCGGCGACGCTGTACCCGGTGCACGGGTGCATCATGCCGCCACGCGAGCCGAACGGAATCGCGCGCGCCTTGCCGGTGCGTGGCGGCGGCTGGTCGAGTGGATAGTGCGCCGCCTCGCTCGGTTCGTCGCCGGTGAGCCGGATGCCGTGCGCGGCGAGGCGCGCGAGTGTGCGCTTGCGCAGTTCGTGCTGCGGCATGCCGCCCTGGAGGCCGAGACTGGTCTCCTCGAAGATCACCGTGCCGTCGCCGAGCGGCACCGCGTAGAGGAACGACGGCGGCTCGTCCGGGCCCGCGCCGTTCTCCGGTCGCCAGTCCAGCAGCAGGCCCTCGCCTTCGGCGATCATCGGCGCGGCCGTCTCGGCGTCGACGAAGATGCCGTGCGCGCTCGCCCCGCGGCGGCGTCCCAGTGGGGGCAACCCACGGGTGTCGAACACCGCCGCCGCCCGGTGCGTCGTGCCGTCGGCGAGTTCGACCTCGTGCGCGTCCACCCGCGTGGCGCGGCCCGCGAGGACGGTGGCGTCATCGAGCGGTAGCGCCGCGCGCAGGCCCGGTTTGGACAGCACGCAGTAGGGACGGTCGATGCGATGCTCGGTCTTCGTCCACACTCTGGGCGCCGGGATGGTCGTCGCGACAGCCGTGGACGGCAGCCATTTCGGCAGCTCGTCCACCCAGCAGGCGAAGGTGGGCGGCCACAGCCGTTCGGGGCGGGGGTCGATCGCGGTCACCGACAGCCCCGCGATCATGGCGCGGTGCGCGAGCGCCCGTCCGGTGGGACCGAGCCCGACCACGCACACATCGACTTCCCGGTCCGCGCTGACACCCATAGGGGCATTCAATCCGGTGGGCCGACGGAAGCGCAACTATTCCACGCCTGCGCCCAAGGAATTCGGGTCTAGCTATTTCGGAATCGGATCGGTTCGAAACGGCGCGAATTCCGGTGCACGGGCATGCCCCCAGAATCGGTGGCCCAGCAACTTCAGTCGTGAATCGGCTCGGGACAGACCATAGCCTGAGCTCGGAACGCGAGGCGTTCCGGGATTCGGGATAGGGGAGTGATGAGAGGGAGCCACCTCCGCCGGTTGCTGCTGTCGGCGGTCGTCGCCGGCGCCGCGGCCGCATCGGCAATGGTTTCGGTGCAGGCTCAGGCCGCGCCCGCGGAGTCTTCTATTGTTTCCGTGCAGGAGCACAATGCGCGGAACCTGACATTGACGGTGCATTCCGCCGCCATGGATCTCGATATTCCGGTGGAAGTGCAGCGCGCCGCGGACACCAGCGTTCCCCGGCCGGTGCTGTATCTGCTGCTCGGCGCGGCCGGTGGCATCGACGGCTCCACCTGGGCCACGAAGACCGACGCGATGCAATTCCTCGCGGACAAGAACGTGCACGCGGTCACGCCGATCGGCGGCATGTTCAGCTACTACGCGGACTGGGAGAAGGACGACGCCAGGTTGGGGCGCCAGAAGTGGCGGACCTTCCTGAGCCGCGAACTGCCTCCACTGATCGACTCGTATCTCGGGACCAGCGGGCGCAATGCCCTCGCGGGGTTCTCGATGTCGGGGACCACGACGCTCGCACTCGCCGCCACCACGGGTGACCTGTACTCCGGCGTCGCCGCTTACAGCGGTTGCGCGCAGACCAGCGATCCGGTCGGCCGCGAGTTCGTCCGGCTGACCGTCGAGGAATGGGGTCTCGCGGAACTGGACAACATGTGGGGGCCCGCGGGCGACCCGCAATGGGTGGCCAATGATCCTTACGTCCAGGCGGAGGGATTGCGTGGAAAATCCATCTACATCGCCAGTGGAAATGGCATGCCCGGCGTCTACGACCGATACGGCGGGAAATATTCGCTGAACGGTCCGTGGGGTTTCGCGAATCAGCTCGTCGTCGGCGGTGTGATCGAAGCGGCAACCAATTACTGCTCGCACAACATGAAAGACCGGCTGGAGGGCCTCGGAATCCCCGCGCGATACAACTTCCGCCCGGAAGGCACCCATTCCTGGGGCTATTGGGAGGACGCGCTGAAGGATTCG
This sequence comes from Nocardia sp. NPDC004260, assembly GCF_053603155.1. Lineage (NCBI taxonomy): Bacteria > Bacillati > Actinomycetota > Actinomycetes > Mycobacteriales > Nocardiaceae > Nocardia > Nocardia sp. NPDC004260. The sequence goes on from NZ_JBSGEZ010000063.1 coordinate 22,154, forward strand.
TGGCCGACGCTGGCCGCTCCATTGGGAATCTGATCCGCGGGAATTCGAAATGACTGTTCGCACTCGGGCCGCGCGCGTCGTCGGCCGCATGATGGCCGCTGCCTGTGTGGCGGTGTGCCATGCGCCGACCGCGGCCGCCGTCCCGGAGACACCGGCGCTGGACGGCGCCAACGACTGGTCTTGCCTGACCACACCGGCGCGACCGGAGCCGGTGGTGCTCGTGCACGGCTCGGGCACCGATATCGGCCGCAGCTTCCCCCAGCTCGCGCCTGCCATCCGGGCCGAGGGGCATTGCGTGTTCGCCGCGAATCTCGGCGCCGCGCCGGGTGTCGTCGACGCGGTGAGCGGGCAGACCGGCTCCAGCTCCACCGGCATCGGGCCGATCGGCGCCGCACTGCTCGGGCGTGCCGTCTACGGCGTGGCCGATATCGATCGAATGGCGGGCGAGCTCGCCGAAGTCGTGCGGTCGGTGCGGGAGACGACGGGCGCGAGCCGGGTGGCGCTGGTCGGACACTCCACCGGCGGCACCGTGATCCGGCAGTATCTGCGCGCCCGCGGCGCGGAGGCGGTGTCCCAAGTGGTGACTCTCGGCACGCCGTATCGCGGCTCGACCTGGGCCGGGTTGCGCGGCAGCTATCCGGACCTGGCCGCGCTCGGCCTGGGCGACGCGCAGATCGCGGCCCAGGTCTTCGGGACTCCGGGCCAGCAGCAGGTGGTCGGGTCACCGCTGCTGAACCGGCTGAACGCGGGAGGCGAGACCGTGCCCGGTCTCCGGTATTCGGCCATCGCCTCCCGCGCCGACCAGGTGATCACGCCGCAGGACACCGCCCTGCTCGCCGCGCCCGACCCAGCCGACCGCAACGTGTGGCTGCAGGACGGATGTCCTGCCGACGCGGCCGATCACAGCGGCATGCTGGAAGACCCACGCGCCACCGCCGCCGTTCTCTCCGCGCTCGCCGGGGATCGGCGAACGTTGCCCTGCTGAACGCATCCTGGCCGGAGCGGATCACGAAGATGGAGAACCTCGGTGAGTCTCGGCATTACTTGTAGCGGGCTGCGCCGCGAATTCGCCGGAGTCGCGGTGATCGACGACGTGACCTTCCGCGCCCCCGCGGGCCGGGTCACCGCGGTCGTCGGGCCGAACGGCGCGGGCAAGACGACGCTGTTGTCGATGCTCGCCGGTCGGTTGCGGCCACACCGGGGGTGGCTCCGCGTTGAGGACGCGGATCCGAGCGCAGAGCCATGGGTGGTCCGCTCCCGGGTCGGCTGGGTCCCCGACGTATACGAGAGCAGCGAGACATGGTCGGTCGCGGAGGTCGTGCGGTTCTCCGCGAAGATCGCGGGCCACAGCGCGGACGCGGCCGATGAACTGGTCGATCGGGCAATACATCTCGCGCGTTTGGCGGACTCCGCTTGCACGCCCGTTCTCCGTCTGTCCCGGAGTGATAAGAAGTGGCTCGGCCTGGCCAGAGCGCTGGCCGCGGGTACGACGGCACTCGTACTGGACAACCCGATGGCCGACTTGGACCAGAACGGGCGTCGCTATCTGGCCGGAATGCTGCGGGCTCTCGCGCGCCAGGACATGACGATCGTCGTCTCGGCTTGTCTCGCAGACGATCTCGCCGGATGCGCGGAGAACATCCTGCACCTCGATCAGGGGCGACTCGTCGCGGGCGACGCAGCGGTCCCGGCCCCGGGCGAACCACGGACAGCTTTCGCGGGACCGGACGCGCGCGAATCGCGGAGGCCGGCTACTTCGGTGTGACCCAGGTGGTGATGTCCGCGTGCACCACTTCCAGGCCGTGCTTGTCGTAGATCGACACCGGCACCACCAGCTCGCGCCCCTCGGTGATGCTCGCGAAGTCGGGGATCTCGGCCAGCTTCGCGACGGCCCGCAGCCCGGTCTCGGCTTTCGCCAGATATCGCACGTTCATCGCCTTGGGGATCCATCGGTGCGTCGCGGGCACGGTCGCCTCGCTGAGCATGCCCATCGCGACCTCGGCCAGATTGCACGCCGCGATCGCGTGGAAGGTGCCGAGGTGGTTGTGGATACCGAACCACTTCGGCGACGTGACCTCGCACAACCCCGGTTCGAGCCGGACCACGTTCGGCAATACGGTGCCGAAGTAGGGCACCCGCGCCACCATCCCGAGCGAGAACAGGGCATGCCCCAGCCGGTTGTCCGGCAGCTTTTTCCAGCCGCGATAGGTCACGGTCTCTTTTGCCATGGGCGTATCTTACTCAATAGTAAGTTCGTGGCCAGCCCCACCGATTTGAAGTGACTCGCGGGGGTCGTGCATACTGTTCGGGTTGCCCTGCACCGGGCCGTGTCTGTTTCCAGGTGAAACAGCTGGTCGGGCGGGGCGAGCAGTACCCCATCGAGTACCTCGCCGGGTTTCTGGCGTGGGTACGTCCGGGACAGTGTTCCAGGCCTGAGATGCATTGCGATCCGAGGCCGAGGAATGAGCGGACGGGCGACACGCCCGACCGCGTGTACCGGAGAACCATGACAGATGAACAGCGGCGAGGATCGGGCGTGCCCGGTCAGGGTCTCCACTGAGACGTCTTCGTGTGTTCGGGCTGTGCAAATGAGGGTGGTCCAGAGGACTGGTATAGCCGGGCTTCCGGACCACGAGGAAAGCGGAGAAAAGGACACTTAGCGTGGCGGGACAAAAGATCCGCATCAGGCTCAAGGCCTATGACCACGAGGCGATCGACGCATCGGCGCGCAAGATCGTGGAGACGGTGACCCGCACCGGGGCACGCGTCGTCGGCCCGGTGCCGTTGCCGACCGAGAAGAACGTGTACTGCGTCATCCGTTCGCCGCACAAGTACAAGGACTCGCGCGAGCACTTCGAGATGCGCACGCACAAGCGCCTTATCGACATCCTCGACCCGACGCCGAAGACGGTGGACGCGCTCATGCGCATCGACCTGCCGGCCAGCGTCGACGTCAACATTCAGTGACGGGGACTCGAGACATGACTGACAACAAGAACAGGCCGGCCGCCGGCATCCTGGGCACCAAGCTCGGCATGACCCAGGTCTTCGACGACAACAACCGCGTCGTTCCCGTGACCGTCATCAAGGCCGGGCCGAACGTCGTCACCCAGATCCGCACCGTGGAGCGCGACGGCTACAGCGCCGTTCAGGTCGCCTTCGGCGCCATCGATCCGCGCAAGGTGACCAAGCCGGTCTCCGGCCAGTTCACCAAGGCCGGTGTCACGCCGCGCCGCCACGTCGCCGAGATCCGCGTCGCGGACGCCTCCACCTTCGAGGTCGGCCAGGAGATCAGCGCCGAGGTGTTCGAAGAGGGCAGCTACGTCGACGTCACCGGCACCAGCAAGGGCAAGGGCTTCGCGGGCACCATGAAGCGCCACGGCTTCCGTGGCCAGGGCGCCTCGCACGGTGCGCAGGCCGTGCACCGCCGTCCGGGTTCGATCGGTGGCTGCGCCACCCCCGGCCGCGTGTTCAAGGGCATGCGCATGTCGGGCCGGATGGGTAACGACCGCGTCACCACGCAGAACCTGTCGGTGCACAAGGTCGACGCCGAGAACGGCCTGCTGCTGATCAAGGGAGCGATCCCGGGTCGCAAGGGCGGCGTCGTGATCGTCAAGAGCGCCGTGAAGGGTGGTGCGCACGCATGACGAGCCTCGAGAAGAAGGCCAACCTGACGTTGCCGGTCAAGGAGATCGGCGGCAAGACCAACGGCACCGTCGACCTCCCCGCGGAGATCTTCGACGTGACCGCCAACATCGCGCTGATGCACCAGGTCGTCGTGGCCCAGCAGGCCGCGGCCCGCCAGGGCACGCACGCGACCAAGACCCGTGGCCAGGTCTCCGGCGGCGGCAAGAAGCCGTACCGGCAGAAGGGCACCGGTCGCGCCCGCCAGGGTTCGACCCGCGCGCCGCAGTTCACCGGCGGTGGCACCGTGCACGGCCCGCAGCCGCGCGACTACACCCAGCGCCTGCCCAAGAAGATGAAGGTCGCCGCCCTGCGTGGCGCCCTGTCCGACCGGGCGCGCAACGAGCGCATCCACGTGATCACCGAACTGGTGGCGGGCCAGACCCCGTCCACCAAGACCGCCAAGAGCTTCCTGGCCGAGCTGTCGGACCGCAAGAAGCTCCTGGTCGTGGTCGGCCGCGAGGACGTCGCCGCGTGGAAGAGCGTGGCGAACCTGCAGAACGTGCACCCGATCGCCCCGGACCAGCTCAACACCTACGACGTGCTCAACAGCGACGACGTGGTGTTCAGCGTCGAGGCGCTCAACGCGTTCGTGCACGGCCCGGCCGAGGCTGCACAGGAGGAGAGCAAGTGACCACCATCGCCGACCCCCGCGACATTCTGCTGGCGCCGGTCATCTCCGAGAAGTCCTACGGACTGATCGAGGAAGGCACCTACACCTTCCTGGTGCACCCGGACTCGAACAAGACGCAGATCAAGATCGCCGTGGAGAAGGTCTTCGGTGTGAAGGTGACCAGCGTCAACACCGCCAACCGTCAGGGCAAGCGCAAGCGGACCCGCTTCGGTTACGGCAAGCGCAAGAACACCAAGCGCGCGCTCGTGACCATCTCGGCCGACAGCAAGCCCATCGAGATCTTCGGAGGCCCGGTCGCGTAAGCGCTCGGGAATCCAGAAAGCAGAGAAGAACTCATGGCAATCCGTAAGTACAAGCCGACTACGCCGGGCCGCCGCGGCTCCAGCGTCTCGGACTTCGCCGAGATCACCCGGTCGACCCCGGAGAAGTCGCTGCTGCGCCCGCTGACCAAGTCCGGCGGCCGCAACGCCCACGGCCGGATCACCACCCGGCACCGCGGTGGCGGGCACAAGCGCGCCTACCGTCTGATCGACTTCCGTCGTCTGGACAAGGACGGGATCCCGGCCAAGGTCGCGCACATCGAGTACGACCCGAACCGCACCGCGAACATCGCGCTGCTGCACTTCGTGGACGGCGAGAAGCGCTACATCATCGCCCCCAAGGGCGTGACGCAGGGCACCCGCATCGAGTCCGGCCCGACGGCCGACATCAAGCCGGGCAACAACCTGCCGCTGCGCAACATCCCGACCGGTACCACCATCCACGCGGTGGAGCTGCGTCCGGGCGGCGGCGCCAAGCTGGCCCGCTCGGCAGGCATGAGCATCCAGCTGCTGGGTAAGGAAGGCCCCTACGCCACGCTGCGTATGCCCTCCGGTGAGATCCGTCGCGTCGACGTGCGCTGCCGCGCCACCGTCGGCGAGGTCGGCAACGCCGAGCAGTCGAACATCAACTGGGGCAAGGCAGGCCGCATGCGCTGGAAGGGCCGCCGCCCCACGGTCCGTGGTGTCGTCATGAACCCGGTCGACCACCCGCATGGTGGTGGTGAGGGCAAGACCTCCGGTGGTCGCCACCCGGTCTCGCCCTGGGGTCAGCCGGAAGGCCGCACCCGCAAGCCCAACCGTCCGAGCGACAAGCTCATCGTCCGCCGTCGCAAGACCGGCAAGAAGCGCTGAAGGAGGAGGTAAGAAATGCCACGCAGCCTCAAGAAAGGCCCGTTCGTCGACGACCACCTCCTCGCGAAGGTGGACGTGCAGAACGAGAAGGGCACCAAGCAGGTCATCAAGACCTGGTCGCGTCGTTCGACCATCATCCCCGATTTCATCGGTCACACGTTCGCGGTGCACGACGGCCGCAAGCACGTGCCGGTGTTCATCTCGGACAACATGGTCGGGCACAAGCTCGGTGAGTTCGCGCCGACCAGGACGTTCAAGAGCCACGTCAAGGAAGACCGGAAGAGCAAGCGGCGATGACGACGACTGAGACTCAGAACCCGACTGCGCGCGCGACCGCCAAGCACGTTCGCGTGACCCCGATGAAGGCACGCCGTGTCGTGGACCTGGTCCGCGGCAAGCGCGTCGAGGACGCCCTCGCCCTGCTGAAGTTCGCGCCCCAGGCCGCGAGCGAGCCGGTCGCCAAGGTCGTCGCGAGCGCCGCGGCCAACGCCGAGAACAACCTCGGCCTGAACCCGGCCACGCTGGTCATCTCGACGGCCTATGTCGACGAGGGTGCCACCCTGAAGCGGTTCCAGCCGCGTGCCCAGGGCCGTGCGTTCCGCATCCGCAAGCGCACCAGCCACATCACCATCGAGGTCGAGAGCATCCCCACCGCCGGTGGAGCCACTCGTAACCGCCGGAAGGGAGGGGCAAAGTAAATGGGACAGAAGATCAACCCCCACGGCTTCCGCCTCGGTATCACCACCGACTGGAAGTCACGTTGGTACGCGGACAAGCAGTACGCGGACTACGTGAAGGAAGACGTCGCGATCCGCAAGCTGCTGGCCACCGGCATGGAGCGGGCGGGCATCTCCAAGGTCGAGATCGAGCGCACCCGTGACCGCGTGCGCGTGGACATCCACACCGCGCGTCCGGGCATCGTGATCGGCCGCCGCGGTGCCGAGGCCGACCGCATCCGCGCCGAGCTGGAGAAGCTGACCGGCAAGCAGGTGCAGCTGAACATCCTCGAGGTGAAGAACCCCGAGTCGGATGCGCAGCTGGTCGCTCAGGCCGTCGCCGAGCAGCTGTCCAACCGTGTGGCGTTCCGTCGCGCGATGCGCAAGGCCATCCAGTCGGCCATGCGTTCGCCGAACGTCAAGGGCATCCGTGTGCAGTGCTCGGGCCGCCTCGGCGGCGCCGAAATGTCGCGCTCGGAGTTCTACCGCGAGGGTCGGGTGCCGCTGCACACGCTGCGCGCCGACGTCGACTACGGCCTCTATGAGGCCAGGACCACCTTCGGTCGCATCGGCGTGAAGGTCTGGATCTACAAGGGCGACATCGTCGGTGGCAAGCGTGAGCTGGCCGCCGCTGCCGCCGCGCCCGAGCGTCCGCGCCGGGAGCGGCCGAGCCGCCCGCGTCGGTCCGGTTCCACCGGCACCACCGCGACCAGCACCGAGGCCGGGCGCGCCGCCACCGCGGTGGCCGACGCCCCGGCAGAGACACAGGAGGGCTGACGCATGCTGATGCCTCGCAAGGTGAAGCACCGCAAGCAGCACCACCCGGGCCGTTCCGGTATGGCCAAGGGCGGTACCTCGGTGGCGTTCGGCGAGTTCGGCATCCAGGCGCTGGAGCCGGCGTACGTCACCAACCGGCAGATCGAGTCGGCGCGTATCGCGATGACTCGCCATATCCGCCGTGGCGGCAAGATCTGGATCAACATCTACCCGGATCGCCCGCTGACCAAGAAGCCCGCCGAGACCCGCATGGGTTCCGGTAAGGGTTCGCCGGAGTGGTGGGTCGCGAACGTCAAGCCCGGTCGCGTGATGTTCGAGATGAGCTACCCGAACGAGGAGACCGCTCGTGAGGCCCTGCGCCGCGCGATGCACAAGCTCCCGATGAAGTGCAGGATCGTGACCAGGGAGGAGCAGTTCTGATGGCTACCGGAACACCGGCCGCAGAGCTCCGCGAGCTCACCGAAGAGGAGTTGGTGGCCAAGCTGCGCGACTCCAAGGAAGAGCTGTTCAACCTGCGCTTCCAGATGGCGACGGGTCAGCTGGACAACAACCGTCGTCTGCGCGTCGTCCGTCACGAGATCGCGCGCATCTACACGGTCATGCGTGAGCGCGAGCTCGGTCTGGCCACCGGACCCGCTGGCAAGGGAGATGCCGCATGAGCGACAAAGCAGAAGGGCAGCGCGGCACCCGCAAGGTGCGGGTCGGCTACGTTGTCTCGGACAAGATGAACAAGACGATCGTCGTGGAGCTGGAAGACCGCAACCGGCACCCGCTCTACGGCAAGATCATTCGCACCACCTCGAAGGTGAAGGCGCACGACGAGAACGAGGTCGCAGGCATCGGCGACCGCGTTCAGCTGATGGAGACCCGTCCGCTGTCGGCCACCAAGCGCTGGCGTCTGGTCGAGGTCCTGGAGAAGGCCAAGTAGGCCTCTCCGGCACGGCGTGAAACCCGAAGGCCCGCTTCCTGTTCTCGGAGGCGGGCCTTCGCCGTATCCGGGCGCGTCCGAGGAATTCCCTTGCCGTCCATCCTGCATGGGTACTGTCGTGTTGCGGGTGGCGATCGAGCAAACCGGCGGACTCCTGGCCTGACCGGAACTGCGATAGGTCGCGCCGACGGCGGATGCGGAGGATGAGCGGTGGGGAATGTGAGTCGACCTGACCAGACCTACGATCGAGCGCTGCTGCGGGAACATCTGCTGAAAACGCGGATAGCGGGTGATGTCGCGACGCCTCGGGAGGGGAATCTCGCGAACTATCGCAAGATGGTGTCGAAGGACCCTGGGTATCAGTTCGGGCTGACGCTGAAGGATTGGACCTTCGCCGAGACGCTGGAGATGATGGCGCGTCTGTGCGGGGTCAGCCCCGACCCGCGGCATGTGCGGGGTCCGGACACCATTGACGTCGACCTGACGCTCGACGCGCTCGACGCGATGGGAGCGCGGATCGGGCTCGCCGCTCGTCGTCGGGAGACGGTGATCCTGGCGACCGGGCATCCGGACACACTCATGGGCGTCTATCGCGCTGTCGAGGACGCGTTACGCGCGGCAGGATGCGTGGTGCTCGTGCCGGCTGCCGGGTGGTCCTATCGGGTCACCACGCCGTGGGGCCCGCAGCATCGCGAGATCCTCTACACCTCGGGAGTTGCCGCGCTGGGCACCGACGGCACGCTGCGACACACTCATGATCCGCATCCGATGCGGGCGGCCCTGCGGGAGTTGCGCGCGGCCGAAACCGGCCAATGGCCCGACCTGGTCGTCGCCGACCACGGCTGGGCCGGGGCGGCAGGGGAGGCGGGCATCGAGACCGTGGGATTCGCCGACAGCAACGACCCCGCACTGTTCGCCGGGCGAGCGGAGGGGAAGATCGCGGTCACGGTGCCCCTCGATGACGGAGTCCATCCCGACTACTACGGTCCGCTGACCGCTTATCTGCTCGGCCAGGCCGGACTTACCGGCTGAGGTCACCCCGGTGCCGTGTGTCGCGCACGATGGTTTCCAGATCCGACTGCGCCGGGCGCCAGGGTAATTCGGCCATAGCCTTGGTGGGGTCGCTGATCAGGGCGGCCGGTTCGGGCATCGGTGGCCTATGGGTCAGCTGAATTCGACGGCCGGTCCGCCGCTCGACCGCGGCCACGACGTCGAGAATGCTGCTGCCGCGGCCGCTGCCGATGAGAAAGCGCCTGAATTCGCCTTTCGGCGGCATGTTCTCGATACACGCGACGAAAGCCGCTGCGGCGTCGTCGATATGCAGATAGTCGCGGACAGCGCTGCCGTCGCCGTTGACTTCCAGAGCCGAGCCATGCCTCGCGGCGGCGAATGCTCGGGGAATCAAGCGCGTCGGATCGGGATCCGCGCCGCCGGCCACGTTCATCAAGCGCAGCACGGTAGCGGACAAGCGACCGGTGCCCGCCTGCGCGCTGATCGCCCACTCGGCGGCCAGCTTGCTCGCCGCGTACGGGTGCGGGGGCGCGTCGGGTAGACGCTCTGTCATCGGCTGTCGTTCGGGGGTTCCGTATATCGAGCCGGTCGAAGCGAAGACGAGCCGCGATATTCCGGCGGCGGCCATGGCGTCCAGCAACGCGACGGTCCCGCCGGTATTGACGCGGAAATACCGCAGCGGATCGGCCGCCGACTCGCGCGCCCGAGTAAGCCCACCGAGATGGCACACCGCCTCCACGCCGTCCACAGCTATCCGAAGCCCGTCCTCATCCAGCAGGTCGGCGACCCGAGTCGTCACCCGCGGAGGCGAACCGCTGTCGCGAACCATCGCGATCGGCTCGTGCCCGGCTCCAGCCAGCAGTCCTACGACCGCCTGGCCCAGATAGCCGTTCGCTCCGGTAACGAGAACGCGCACACCGTGATGGTATGGCTTGAACCATGCGATCGCCGGAGGACGGAGAGGCGATGCGCGGTGCGCAAGCGCAGCAGATCGATTAGCTGAGCGAAGGCTCGCCGCGCCAGGTCGGGCGGTCAGGCGGTTAGGTCTTGCGCTATACGTATACATCTACTTATAGTGAGACGACGGCCCGTACTTTCCGGGAGCATCGAATCCGTACCGGTAGAGGCGGATTCGAGGTGGGCCGGTCGACGGTAGACGCATGCCCACATGCGCACTGATCTATGAAACGGGGAAATCATGACCACTGATCCGAACAACCTGAGCGGCGTGGACACTGCCGAAACGCAGGCCTGCGGCGTCACCATCGTGAAGGAATCGGCGGAGCCGGGCGACGTGGACGACCTGCGCCAAATCGTGTTGCGCGTGGGTCCGGGCGGCGGGCGTCAGCAGCGGTTCTTCGGCAGACTGCTCGGCGAATCCCGCGAATACGGCAAGGTCGGGATGACCGTGGTGCGGGTCTACGTGAGCCGGAAAGGCAAATTCGTGGTGCACCGCCGGGAATCGGACTGGCGCGAAATGTCCGTCGCGATCGACTGGACCGAATGGAAGAATTGGCGCGAGCTGCTGCGGCCCGGCAGCGGCGAGCGCGAGTGGGGTGACTACACGGTGGAGATCGTGGACTCGCCCGCCGAGTTGCGGGGCCGGATTCCGGAGCACATCTACCGGACTGTCGTCGACGTGGCCGAGCACCCGAACTCGCAGGACCTGCAGATCTGAGATACCGCCGCTTTTCCACATCCGGAAAGGATCTATTCGCAGATGTTCGCACGACTGGGGGCCGTGGTCGTCCACAATCCGTGGAAGGTGATCGGCCTGTGGGTGCTGCTCGCCATCGCGGTGGTGGCCGCGGCGCCGGAACTGAAATCCACCACAGACCAATCAGCTTTTCTGCCTTCGCATTACGAGTCCATTCAGGCGTTGGAATTGCAGCAGAAGGCTTTCCCGGACAGCTCCGCTCCCGCGGCGATCATCGTGTTCGCCCGGAAGGACGGCACGCCGTTGACCGGTGCGGACGCCGCGTCGGTCGTCTCGATCGGCAATGAGCTGCGCGACGCGCAGGTCAAGGACGTCATCGGGATGCAACCGACGCCGCCGTCGGAGAACCGCCTGGTCCAGATCATCGCGGTGCAGATGACGAAGGTGACGAATCCGAACGACACCACCCAAGGCGACGCGGTCAAGGCACTGCGCAAGGAGCTGACCGAGCGCGTCGCGAACACCGAGCTGAAGGCGGGCATCACCGGCCAGGCGGCGCAGATGCTGGATCAGCGGGAATCGGGCGACAAGGGGCTGGCCATCGTCGGTATCGCCACCGTCGTGCTGATCCTGGTGCTGTTGCTGGTCATCTTCCGCAGCCCGGTGATCGCGTTGCTGCCGATCGTCGTGATCGGCGCGATCTCCAGCATGGTGAGTGGGTTGATCGCCGTGGTGGCCAAGGCCTTCGACTTGCAGATCGACGCATCGATCAATGCCATTCTGGTGGTTGTGCTGTTCGGTGTCGGCACCGACTACATCCTGTTCCTGATGTTCCGCTATCGCGAGCGGTTGCGCGCGGGCGAGGATTCGAAGACCGCCATGGTCAACGCCGTCACCCGGGTGGGTGAGGCGATCACGTCCGCGGCGGGCGCGGTGATCATCGCGTTCATGGCGCTGGTGCTGTCCACGCTCGGCATGTTCCGCGCCATGGGCCCGGCGCTGGCGATCGCGGTGGCGGTCGCGCTGGCGGCGGGGCTGACGCTGGTGCCGGCGGTGGTCTCGCTGCTGGGCACCAAGGTGTTCTGGCCGTCCAAGGCGTGGCGCATCGAACCGAAGGGCGCGCGATTCACCGCGATCGGCAATGCGCTCGGCCGGCGGCCCGCTGTGTTCGCCGCGGTCTCCGGCGGTTTGCTGGTCGTGCTCGGGATCTTCGCCTTGGGTTTCCACCCCACGTTCGACCTCAGCTCGGGCCAAACTTCGGAGGTCGCCGAATCCGTTGTCTACAGTAAGGAATTGGTCAAGGGCCTGCCCGCGGGGACGACCCAGCCTTCGGACGTCCTGTTGCAGTCCGGCGGTGGCGAATTGGCCGTCGATCAACTCGCCGCCTACCGCGCCGCGCTGGCCGCGGTGCCGGGAGTGGGACAGGTGGGGGAGCCGAAGTTGTCCGCGGACAAGTCGATCGCCGACTTCGCGGTGACGCTCTCCGCCGCGCCGGAGTCGGACGCCGCGCTGGACACCGTCAAGGGACCGTTGCGCGATGTCGCGCATTCCGCGGCGCCCGCCGGTGCTACCGCCGCCGTCGGTGGTCTGACCTCGGTATTCGTCGACTTCCAGGAGGTGATGGCGCGTGATTACGCGATCGTGTTCCCGGTGGCGGCGATCCTGATCATGATCGTGCTGGGGTTGCTGCTGCGTAGCCTGGTCGCGCCGTGGTACCTGATGGCCTCGGTGTTCCTCGGCTTCGCCGCCACGCTGGGTGCGGCGGTGCTGGTGTTCCAGCACTTCCGGGGCGAGACCGGCCTGATCTTCACGCTCCCGGTGATCATGTACCTGTTCGTGGTCGCGCTGGGCACCGACTACAACATCCTCATGGTCGCCCGGTTGCGGGAAGAAGCGCGCGAGGGCAACGAACCGAAACAGGCCGCGGCGCTGGCCCTGCGGCACACCGGCCCCACCATCGCGGCGGCGGGGGTGATCCTGGCAGGCACCTTCGCATCGATGATGCTGGCGGGTAACAACGTTCTCGCACAGATGGGCTTCGCCATCTCGGTGGGCATCGCGATCGCGGCCTTCGTCATGGCGATGTTCTTCACGCCCGCGCTCACGGCGCTCATCGGCCACAAGGCGTGGTGGCCGGGGCACGGGGACGAGAAGCCCGATGGCTCTGGACCGGAGTCTCACGAGGTCGTCGGGACTTCGGTCGGCGAGAGCTGAGCGGACCGGAACTAGCGGACGCCGCGGAGGAGTAAACCAGAATGGAGCTGTGCGCCCGGATTCATCGGGCGCACAGCCTTTTCCGCACGAAGAACGCGCGTCGTGCCCGGACGGTCACCGGTCGCGGGAAACTCCGTGCGTGCGGTCCAGACCTTGTCCGGTGCCGCCACGCTCGATACTCATGCCCACGCGGCCATGTAACCGCCGCTCACGGGTGATGCCGCCGCCCCAGCCGCAGGAGTCTCGCCACCTCCGACAGACGCCCTTGTCGTCCAGCTCTCTCTGAACGCCGCGCCTCACGTTCCTGCTCGGCCGCCGCCGCGCCTCAGCCGCTGACCAACCGCACTACGTCGCGTGGTCGGCCGTGGCTGTGGTTTCCTACGAGACTCAAATCTTGACGTTGGCCCACTTCGCGAACCGGGCCAGGGAGTCGGTTCCGCGCCGGGTATTGGCGAGCACGCGGACGGTCTCGTGGACTTGGGGGTGGTTGCGTGTCAGCGCCGGTGCGATCCGGCGCGCCTGGTCGAGGCTGGCGAGGGCACGCTGCTTGTCGCCGTGAAGCAACCAGGCGCGGGACACGTCGATCCAGTGATGTCCAGCGCGGGATGGCGTCACCGATGCCGGTAGCCGAATCTGCTCGGCGCGTGCGACAGCGGTTGTGCCATTGGACAACTCGACGGGCACGGCGACGGAGTGAATAGCGACGTTCGTCGCATAGCGATCGGCCAGGAAGAACGGCCGCGTGAGCGGTAGTGCCGCCCCGACCCCGACGATCGCGAGGACCAACGCCACCGCGCCGAGCGCGTACAGCGAACCGCGCCGCCAGTGCCGGGGCGAAAGGCCGAGTTCGGACCAGCCGAGACCGCGCCTGCGGACCAGCGCGAGCAGCACGAGCGCCGAGACCGGAACCGTCACGATGCTCGCCCACGCGGTGGTGAAATGTGCGATGAGATTGGTGCCCGCCAGGACGATCACCACCACGGCGACGTCGACGTAGGCGCGCACTTTGTGGCGTGGGCGGGGCGGTACTGCAAGGTCCGGCTCAGACATCTCGACCGAGTCTACGGAACGAGAACACGTTCACCGCGGCTCCGGGCCTTATTGCTGGATCGATCACTTTTCGCCGCCGTTGCGGTCGACCGGGGTCCGCGCCGCATGTGCGGAAGGCGAGGCGGGTGTCGCGGAACCGTGTGCGGAGGCATGGCGCGGCGCTCGGCCGGGTGATCGTGTCGTGGCGACGCCGCTCGATGCGGGCGCTGACCACGGTGTCAGCCGGCCCACCCGTGCGGGTCGGTCCAGGCCTGCAGCGTGCGGCTGGTCTCGAAACGGCGCGGCTCGCGGGTGACCGGATCAGTGAACTCGAGCGAGGCGGCCAGCAGTTGCAGCGGCCTGGTGAAGTCGTCGACCGGCTTGTCGGTGAGCACCGGGTAGAAGTCGTCGCCGAGGATGGGGACGCCGAGGCTGTTCATATGCAGGCGTAATTGGTGGGTCCGGCCGGTGTGCGGGCGCAGCCGGTAGCGGCCGAGGCCGTCGCGGTGCTCGAGCAGTTCGATCTCGGTTTCCGCGTTGGGTTCGCCCGGGACCTCCTGGGCCGCGAGCACCTGCTTCTCCTTGATGATCCGGCTGCGCACCACACGGGGCAGCGTGAGGCCGGGATCGAACGGGGCGATCGCCTCGTACTCTTTGCGCACGGTGCGCTTGTGGAACATGGTCTGGTACGCGCCGCGGCGAGCCGGGTTGATCACGAAAAGCACCAGGCCCGCCGTGACGCGGTCGAGCCGATGCGCCGGGACCAGGTCGGGGAGGTCCAGCTCTCGGCGCAGCCGCACCAGCGCGGTCTGCAGGATGTGCTGACCGCGCGGGATCGTGGCCAGGAAGTGCGGTTTGTCCACCACCAGCAGGTCGTCGTCGCGATGCACGACGGGGATGTCGAACGGCACCACCGTCTCCTCGGGCAGATCGCGATGGAACCAGACCGCGCCGCCGGGCACGAACGGTGCGTCCGGAGCGATCGGCCCGTCCAGGTCGACGATGCCGCCCGCGTGCAGCAGTTCATCGATGCGTGTCGGGGAGACCCGGGGCAGGCGCTCCACCAGATGGTCCCGGATGGTCGCCCAATGGCCCTGCTCCGGTAGTCGCAACCGGGCCGGGTCCAAGCCGTGCCGCTTCGGCAACGGCGGTTGTTGCCGCCTTCTCATCGATACCGACCCTAATAGGTGCGGTCGGACGTGGTCCGTCGTCGGTCTGCGCATGGCCGGAGCGGAGGAGGAGGTACGCACGGTGGACGCAGTCGGACTTCGTCCGTCCTCAGTCCGCGCATGGCCGGAGCGAAGGCGGAGGTACGCACGGTGGGCGCAGTCGGACTTCGTCCGTCCTCAGTCTGCGCATGGCCGGAGCGAAGGCGGAGGTACGCACGGTGGGCGCAGTCGGACTTCGTCCGTCCTTGGTCCGCGCATGGCCGGAGCGAAGGCGGAGGTACGCCTGACCGCAGGCCGGTCACGTCCGAGGTCGCGGGCTCAGTGGGCGCGGATCGCGATGCCCGGGTAATCGAGCACCAAGCCCGACTTGTCGTAGTCCAGCGTGCAGGCGAAGTCGAACTCCGGGGCGGAGTACTGGAACCGCGGTCCGTGCGCGCCGTCGGCGACGCGGAGGTAGCGCTGCTCCAACCGGCCCACCGCGGCGCCGGAGGCGTACACGTAGGCCGTGGGCGCGTCCGCGCCGTCGCCGATCTCCCGCGCGGACCGGTGCACGGGGAGCGCGTTGGTCAGCGCGGAGGACTCCAGGTCCACGTCCAGACAGCCGTCGAGCAGGGGCGCGGGCATGCCGTCCAGCAGCCAGGACCCCGCGCCGTCGGACTCCAGCACCAGCGTGTTCCAGCCGCCTGGCTTGCGCACGGCCACTTGGGCCCGGCGCGTGCGCCATTCGGTGTCCAGCGCGATCCGGTAGTCCACCACCCAGGCCGCGCCGTCCTCCACCGCTGTCGTGCAGCCGTCGATCAGCACGCCTTGCTCGGTGACCCGGAAATACGCCACCTCGAACCCCTCGCGGGCGGTGCGATGACGCCACGCGGCGGTGGGCGGCGGCGGCGCGAACTGCATCGGGTTCAGAATCCGCGCAGCCGGTCCGGCGTGATGCGCAGCACGACGGAGTACTCGGCGTAGAACTGCTCGTCGGTCAGGCCGATCGAGCGAAGGCCCTCGGCGTACTTCGTGGTGAAGGCGTCGATCTCCGCCGAACCGGGCCGTTGCTCGACCACGCGCGCCGTGCCGGTGAGTACCACCACGTCGCCGCCGGACGCGGTGCTGTTGAGGTTCAGCGCGACCCGGGGATTGCGCTGGATGTTGCGCACCTTCGGCTGGCCGGGCTTGCTGAAGATCAGGAACTCGCCGTCGCGCCACTGGAACCAGACGGGGTTGGGCTGCGGTGTTCCGGTGGGGCCGACGGTGGTCAGCCAGAGGATGGACTCGCGGTTCAGGCGTTCGGCGACTTTGGCGCCGAATTCGGTGTCGGTGTCGACGACAGGGGTGGCGGAACGATCGGATGCCGTTGCGGTCATGGCAAGGACAACACCCCGGCCGCCGTGACGATTCCGCGTCGTCGCGGCGGGAGTCACGAGCACGGTGCTCCTGTCACGGCGTGGCCCGTTCGTCCAGCACCATCAGCCGGGCTTCGACCGACGTCCCGCGGGCGCGCCGCCGGACCCGGCACATTTCGACGCTGCAATCCAGGTGCACTTGCATGGCGTGGTGCAGAAACGAAAACATCTCCGTGCCATACATATTCGATCCTCCTGCGGAGCCGGTGGCTTCGCTCGCATTCGAAGGTTAACGATGCACGCGGGCTATCGGACCAGGATGCGGGTTCGTTCACGGAGGTTTCCCGAGCGCGTCGATAGTTCGAAAACAGCGAGTTCGCAGCAGTTTTCGCACATTGACGAAATAAGTCACGAAAGACAACGGCCGGTAGGCGGGGACCGCACGTGGTCTCGGCGGCGGAGCGGGCGACCCGTGCCGTGCCGGACGACCGCCTCCGTGCTCGCGGGTCGATGGACCGCCCGCGAACTCGCCACGGCGCCGGGAGGGCAAAGATAACTTAGGCTAACCTTTCTTGCCGGGCACTTCTGTGTGAGGATGAGGCGATTCCGGTGACGGATGCCGCGAGAGACGAGGTCAGATGACGGTAGAGGTCGCGCCGCTGCCTGCGGCGCAGACGGGGAACCGGCCGCCGAGGGCGGTGCTGAAAGAACGCAAGCAGCAGGAGGCCCAGGCGCGCAAGGAGATCCTCGCGCCCGTGCGCGGCCCGTTGACCGTCGCGAGCATCGTCATGGCCGTCGCGTCGGTGTGCGCGGTCGTGCCCTTCGTGCTGATCGTGGCGGCCTGCCGCGAACTGCTCCAGGATCAGGTGGACACCGATCGGGTGTGGCGTCAGCTGACGATCGCGGTGCTGGTCCTGGTGGTCCGCGCGCTGCTCCAGGCCGCGGCATTGACCTGGACGCACCTGGTCGACGCCGGATATCAACTCGCCGTGCGCCGTGCGCTGGCGGCCAAGCTGACCCGGGTGCCGCTGGGCTGGTTCGGCGAGCGGACCTCCGGCGAGGTGAAGAAGTATCTCCAGGACGATGTGGAGGCATTGCACTACCTGGTGGCGCACGCTCGCCTGGAGTTCGTCGGCGCCGTCACCGTTCCGCTGATCACGTTCGGCTATCTGCTCACCGTCGAATGGCGGCTGGCTTTGGTGCTGCTGGTGCCGGTGCTGGCGTACGGCGTGCTCTACAGCCGGATGATGGACCGGGACGGACGGGACCGCTTCGTGGTCTACACCCGCTCCGAGCAGGCCACCAAGCAAGCCGCCATCGAGTTCGTCGACGGCATTCAGGTGGTGCGCGCGTTCGGTCAGGCGGGCAAGGCGCACAGCGTCTTCCAGGACGCCGTCGAGCACCAGGCCCGCAGCGTGGACCGGCTGAAGACGCCGATCATCAAGGTGCAGGCGGCCTCCGACATCGTCGTCACCCCGGTGTTCGTGATGCTGGTCGTGGTCGTGGCGGGACTGGCCGCGGTGGGCCTGGACTGGGTGGAGCCGCTGGACGTGCTGCCGTTCCTGCTGGTCGGCCTCGGCCTGGGCAGTTCATTGATCGGTCTCGGCTATGGCGCGCAGGCGCTGCGGGCCGCCGCGGTGGCGGCGCAACGCCTGCACGACCTGCAACGGACTCCCGAATTGAGTGACGGTGCGCCGACCTCCGCCGCGCCGGAAGCCGAAGCCGCGCCCGCCGGTCTGGTCCGGTTCGAAGGTGTCGACTTCGGCTATCGTTCCGGCCACGACGTGCTGCGAGGTATCGATCTCGAGCTCGTCCCCGGCACGATCACGGCTCTGGTCGGCCCGAGCGGGTCGGGCAAATCGACACTGGCCAAATTGCTGCCGCGGTTCTACGACGTGGGTTCGGGCCGGATCACCATCGGCGGCCGCGACATCCGTGACTTTCCGAGCGACGAGCTCTACCGCACCGTCGGGTTCGTCTTCCAGGATGTGCGGCTGATCCGCGGCAGTATCAAGGAGAACCTGCGCCTGGCCCGTCCCGACGCCGACGACACCGCGGTGGAGCGGGCCGCCCGCGCCGCGCAGATCCACGATCGCATCGTGGCGCTGCCGCGTGGTTACGACTCGGAGCTCGGTATCGACGCGACGCTCTCCGGCGGCGAGGCGCAACGGCTTTCGATAGCGCGCGCCCTGCTCGCGGACACCCCGGTCCTCGTGCTCGACGAAGCGACCGCCTTCGCGGACCCGGAATCCGAAGCGGCCGTGCAGGACGCGCTGGCCGTACTGGTCGCGGGGCGCACGGTCCTGGTCATCGCACACCGGTTGCACACCATCACCTCGGTGGATCGGATCCTGGTGCTCGAGCGGGGACGACTGGTCGAGCAGGGTGATCACGCGAGTCTCGTCACCTCGGGCGGCGCCTACCAGCGGCTATGGGAGATCAACGAAGCGGCGCTGGGCGATATGACGCTCGTCGACAGTGTGGAGGGTGTCCGATGATTCGCAAGGTGCTGGAACTGGTTCCGGGCGAATTCGCCCATCTGACACCGAAACTGTTCGCCGCCATAGTCGCGCAGGCCCTCAGCCAGGCCGTGGCGTACCTGCTGCTGGTGCCGGTGCTGACCGCGCTTTTCGACGACGACCTCGGCCGTGCGTGGCTCTGGGCGCTCGGCATGTTCGCCGCCGTCGCGGGCGTGGTGGTTTTCGGCTACCTGCAGGCGGCGATCGGCCTGCGCGTCGGCATCGGCATGCAGCGCGGATTGCAGACCCGGCTCGGCGACCACCTGAACGCACTGCCGCTCGGCTGGTTCGAGACCCATGACGCCGGGCCGCTCGGGCGGCTCATGGTCGACAACGTGCGCGAGCTGCAAGGCTTGGTCGCCTATCTGCTGGCCAGGATCTTCAGCGGCGTCATCGTGCCCCTCGCGGTCGCGGTCGGCATGCTGGCGGTCGACTGGCGTATCGCGCTGGCGATGCTGCTCGCCGCGCCAGTGCTCTACCTGGTGAACCGGCTGGCCGATCGCGCATACACCAGCGCGGACCAGCGGATGCACGCGGCGGCGGCCGAAGCCGATTCGCGCGTCATCGAATTCGCCCAGGCGCAGCCGGTGCTGCGGGCGTTCGGCGCGGTGGGATCGGGCAACCGCGCGCTCGACGCGGCGTTGGCCGGGCAGCGCTCGGCCGGATCGCGCATGGTGTTCGCCAGCGTGCCGGGCCTGATCCTGTTCGCGCTGTTCGTGCAGGCCGTGTTCCTGGTTCTGGTGTACGTCGCGGTGGCGCGGGTGACCGACGGCGCCATCTCGGCCGCCGCCGCGATCGCGCTGATCGCGGTGAGCTCGCGGTTCATCGAACCGCTCAACCAGGCCGCGCAGTTGGGCACCGCGCTGCGTTCGGCGGGTGCGGCCGCGGACCGGATCAGCGAGCTGCTCGCCGAACCGGTGCTCCCGGAGGCGGAAACGGCGGTCACCCCGCAAGCACCGTCGGTGGTCTTCGACGACGTGAGTTTCGGATACCGTCCTGGTGAGCCGGTGCTGTCGGGCGTGACGTTCAGCGTGCCCGAGGGCACCACGACGGCCATCGTCGGGCCGAGCGGTGCGGGTAAGACGACCTTGCTGCGGCTGGCCGCCCGGTTCTACGACGTGGATTCGGGCAGAGTTACGGTGGGCGGGCACGATGTGCGCGATCAGCCGTCGGCGACGCTGCTGAGTCAGTTGTCGCTGGTCTTCCAGAACGTCTACCTGTTCGACCAGTCGGTCGCGGACAACATCCGGATCGGTAGGCCGGATGCCGGTGACGACGAGGTGCGTCGCGCGGCGGCCGCGGCGCGCGTCGACGAGATCGTCGACCGGCTCCCGGACGGTTTCGACACTCGGGTCGGTGAGGGCGGCGCGGCGCTGTCCGGCGGTGAGCGGCAGCGGGTCTCGATCGCCAGGGCATTGCTGAAGGACGCGCCGATCGTGCTGCTCGACGAGGTGACCAGCGCGCTCGATCCGCACAGTGAAGCGGTCGTTGTGCGCGGGATGCACGAGATCACCAAGGACAAGACGGTGATCGTGGTCGCGCACCGGCTGGCCACCATCGCCCACGCCGATCAGATCCTGTTCGTGGACGGCGGGCGGATCGTGGAGCGCGGCACGCACGCGGAACTGCTCGCGCTGGATGGCCGATACGCCGCGTTCTGGAACGAGCGATCTCGCGCGTCGGGCTGGCATCTGGAGCCGGTCGCCACCTAGCGGCTCGCACGTCGAGCCGGTCACCGTGGACGCCGAGAACAGCCGGCGCCCATGGTGATCCGTTCGCGCGAGTGGTGCGGCCAGGCGCGGGCGATGACCTCGGTCCCGCCGGGGCGGCCACATACAGGCGGGCCGCGAGCGGATGCCGCCCGATCGCGTAACAGATATTGGCCCAGATCCTCGTTCCCAGCTCACCTGCCATGTCATCGACGGTGAAGCGTCGCGACAATGGGGCGGCGTGATCGAACGGGTTCCCCGTTGGGGGAGGGACCAGGTCAGTGCCGATATATTTGCTGGCGGCGTTGCGCCGCAGACGCATCCGGCTCGAAGGCCGCTACAGCCTTCATCTTCTCGACCTCGGAGGCAGTCATCGGTCGCCACGAGATCCCGACGGTCCGGCCGAGGACGACTGAACCCGCACATGCCTTCCGCCTACTACAACGAGGTCGCTCACGAGTTCACCGCTGTTGCCTCCAGGATCGTTCACACCTTGAGCAAAGCCACCGATGACCTGGCTGAGCGCAGCAGAATCGGCCCGCAACTGCGCTGTGGGGTCAACGAGCTGGTCGACGGCGACCTTCGATGCTCCGGCGGGATCGAACGAGTCGCGTCGGAAGCCACTCATCCGTGGGTGACGCGCACGCCCGCCGACATCTGGCGAGAGGGCTCAATCTCTGAACGGTGGGAGAGCCTCGGTACTCACGATTCCGAGCCGAACGTGCGCCGCGAGGGGGAGAATTCGTCGATTACGTGCACGGAGCATTCGGGTGCGGCGCGGCCGGGGAACGGTGGCGACCGATTCGAGATACCTCCGAGCGAGGCCCAGGAGTTGTACGAACAGGTCCGGGACCGGGAGCCGGATTTCGCTGGAACCGGAAACGGAGTGCACAGGGTCGACACAAGCGCGGGACCAGCTGTGGTCAGATCAAAATTAGATAATCCCGTCGTTACTTTCGTAAAGAAGTGGATGCCCGAGAACACGGCCATAGAATACGCACAGGAGTGTGATGTGAGAACACCTCGGATCCTCTACGCCGGATCGGATCCGTCGACGGGCCGGGAGTTCACAATCATGCAATATGTTTCCGGTGAAACGCGGCCTTTCAATGATCCCGAGCTGCTGCACTGGTTGCCCGATCTTCTGGACCAGGTGCAATCGATCGCCGCGCACCCCGTACCGCCAGGAATGGAAATCGACATTCCGGAGTGGCAGAGACGGGTGATCCAGCATGCCGACGACGCGTATCACAATCTGCCGCCGGAGCGGCGGGCGAAGCTCGAAGAAATCGGGATCGGACCGCTGTCGGAGCATGTTCAGCCGGAATACCGGGACGCTGCCGCCTAAGGGTTGTCCCGTAAGTCCGACGCGGTGATGACGACCTGGACCCGGTTACGGTCAGCGGGCGTGGGCGAGGTTGGCCAGAGTGGCAACTCC
>NZ_JBSGEZ010000064.1:0-42625 GCF_053603155.1 Nocardia sp. NPDC004260
CCTACGACCCCGCCCGACACGGCGGCGCCCAAACCCTGCAACCACAACCGGTCGCTACTTCTGCGGTATGAGGTTGACATAGGGAGTGTCATGGGTTCTCCTCGTGCAGTCGGTTCCCTCTTCGGAATGCCGACGATGTGCACGAACGAAATTCATCGACCCAGCGCAGATCATTTCTCCCGCAGCCGGCTAGACTGCGGGTAGCTGCTCGCCTTGCACGACTTCGATGTCGAGGTCGATTTTGACGGTGGCGCCGACGGCGGCCACTCCCGCGCGCACCACCGCGTTGTAATCGATCGCGAAATCGTTGCGATGCAACACTGTTTCGGCGTGGAACGCAGCACGCACGCCGCCCCACAGATCCGCTCCGAAGCCACCATAGGTGACCTCGAGATCGACCGGGCGGCGCTGCCCGTGCAGGGTGAGCTCACCCGGCATCACCCAGGTGTCACCACCGGTACGACGCAACCCACTGCCGGTGAATGTGATCAGCGGATAGGTGCCGACATCCAAGAACTCCGGCGAACGGAGGTGATTGTCACGCGCAGAGATACCGGTATCGATACTCGCCGCTTCGATCTCCGCGTGTCCGGTGGACCGCTCGAACGGCTCACCGATATCGAGCCGCCCGCTCACCTCGGCGAATCGGGCCTTGATACTCGCTATACCCAGATGGCGCACCGTTGCGATCACCGTCGAATGCACCGGATCGATCGTCCACGGTCCCGGTGGCGGCGCCGCCACCGTCCCGGCGATCGGCACCAACACCATCTCCCCGAGCACACCCGTCCCTGCTGGAGAGATCCGCACGGCCCGCGCTACGGGCTCGAACCCGACAGCGGTGAGCACCGCGGTGTGAACACCCGCGGGCAACAGCTCAGTGCCCACCGCGCCGGTCTCGTCGACGACCGCACGGGCGATCTGGCGCCCCGTCATATCCGTCACTGTCAATACCGCGTTCGGCACCGGCCACCCTTGTGCGGTGCAAACACGACCGGTCAATCCGCTCATCAACGATCCTCGATCTCGTAACCGAGCCGCACATCGTAGGCGACCTCGCCACCGGACACGGTGACCTGCCCGGTCACCGGCGGATAACCGCGCGCAACGACGGTGTACTGCCCTTCGGGCAGATCGGTCACGACATACCGGCCGTTCTCGTCGGTGCGTGCCGTGGCGGTCACCTGCCCCGCGGCGTCGAGCACACTGACCAGGACATCCGGCACCGCTCGGCTGCCCTCGGCCCACGCGGAGCCGGCGAGCACCGCCATCGTGGCCAACTCGATGTCATGACGCAAGACGCCGCTGTCCGGCACCGTCAATGTGGTGGCACTCGGACGCATACGCTCAGCGACCGCGACCAGGGTATAGACACCCGAGACCACACCGCGACATACGTAGGTGCCGTCGCCGCCTGTGACAGCCGACCCGACCACCTCGCCACGCAAATCGGTCAACGTGACGGTCGCACCCGGCAGCGGCACACCGGGGCCGGCGGTACGAACGACACCCGACAACTCGCCGGAGCCCACCAAGGTCAGATCCAGGCGATGGGGCCGCTGGCCGATCGACACGTTCACCGCGGTCGGCTGGTGCCCCATCGCCGACACGATCAACACGTAGTCACCGGTCTCCGGCGCGGTGATCGCATAACCACCATCAGCAGCGCTGTTCGCCCGCGCGACCTGACGGCCACCGTGATCAACCAATGTCAACACCGCACCCGGCACCGGATGACCGTCTTCACGACGGACACGACCACCCAACGCCCCACCATCGAAGTCCGGCCCCGGCAAGCCGCCGGTCGACTGACCGTTCTGTGCCGACGCGGCCACCCGGTACACACGACCGTTCTGCTCTACCACCGCATGCCGCCCGATCGACGCGGCTGCGACCGGCTCGGGCAACACCCGCTCGGCGCCTTCCCAGAGTTGGTTTTCGTCCCAACCCGACTCCGCGAATGCGTCCAGTTCGGCATCCAGTGCGGCCATGTCGTCCGTGGCAGTCGGATCGCCTTGCACCGCGGACTTTTTCGTGGTCGGGTCGAGCGCGGGGTCGATGTCGATCGTGCGGCGTAGCGGGCGGTTCGGTAGCAGCGCGGTCGCGATGAGCGCGACGGCTGTCGCGGCGGCGGCGATGAGGAAGATCCGCCCGGTGGCGTCACCGTAGGAGGCGCGCACGATGGTCGCGATAGGTGCGGGTAGCGCGTCCAGGTTGAGGTTGCTGCCGCCGGAGGATTTGGGGTGGATTCCCAGTTTGGCGAATCCCTGCGCGGACAGCTCGCTGACGCGGCTGGCCAGTACCGAGCCGAGCACTGAGACGCCGATGGCGCCGCCGAAGGTGCGGAAGAAGGCGACGCTGCTGGACGCGGCGCCGATGTTGTGCACGCTGACGGTGTTCTGCACGGCCAGGACGAGGTTTTGCATCATCATGCCGACGCCGAGGCCGACGATGGTGATGTAGGTGCCGACCAGCCACAGGTTGGTGGCGTGGTCGATGGTGGACAGTAGCGCGAATCCGGCTACCAGCAGCGCGGCGCCGCTGACGACGAAGCTTTTCCACTTGCCGCGGCGGGTGATCAGCTGGCCGGAGCCGACCGAGCCGATCAGCATGCCCGCGACCAGCGGGATGGTCAGAACACCCGCGATGGTCGGGGAGTAGCCGCGCGCGGTCTGGAAGTACTGGCCCAGGAAGGTGGTCGCGCCGAACATGCCGACACCGACGGCGATGGAGGCGATGATCGCCAGGCCTGTGGTGCGTTCGGCGACGATGGGCAGCGGGATGATCGGTGACTTGGCGCGGGATTCGACCCACACGGTCGCGAGCAGCAGCAGTACGCCGGCGGCGACGTAGATCGCCGATTCCCGCGACATCCACGCGTAGTACCCGGCTTTGCCTGCGAAGGACACCCAGATCAGCAGCACCGAGACGCCGGCGGTCAGCAGTGCGGCGCCGAGCCAGTCGATGGACACTCCGTCCTTGCGTTCGGTGGGCAGTCGCAGGGTGCGTTGCAACAGCGCCAGTGCGATCACCGCCAGCGGCACGCACACGAAGAAGCACCAGCGCCAGCCCAGGGGGCTGTCGACGATGACGCCGCCGAGGATGGGGCCGCCGGACATCGAGACCGCCATCACCGCGCCCATGTAGCCGGAGTAGCGTCCGCGTTCGCGCGGCGCGACGATGGAGCCGATTATCGCGACGACGAGCGCGGTCAGCCCGCCCATGCCGATGCCCTGGACGACGCGCGCGGCCAACAGTATCGGCACAGTGTGGGCGAGTCCGGCGATGATCGAGCCGATGACGAAGATGACGATGGCCGATTGGACCAGCAGTTTCTTGTTGAACAGGTCGGCGAATTTGCCCCAGATCGGGGTGGAGGCGGCGTTCGCCAGCAGCGCCGTGGTGATGACCCAGGCGTAGGCGGTCTGCGATCCCTCCAGCTCGCCGATGATCGTCGGCAGCGCGGTCGAGACGATCGTCGTGCTGAGCAGCGCCGTGAACAACGCCGCCAGCAGCCCGGTCATCGCTTCCAGGACCTCGCGGTGGGTCATCGCGGAGGGGTCGCGTCGCGTCACCGACTCGACTGAACTAGACATCTACTTCCTGACTCTCTGTCGAAACCGGCTCGCTCCCGCCCACCGCGGTGTGGTGCGCGACTGCGGCCAGTGAATTCCTGAGCTTCTGAACAACCACGGCGGCCTGCTCGGCCTCGTCCTCACTCCAATCGGCGAGAGCGGCCTGCAATCCCCGCGCCCGCGACACTCGGATGCGTCGCAGCAGATCGCGTCCTTGGTCCGTGATTTCGATGAGGGTGGCCCGGCCATCGCTGGGATCGGCATGGCGGGCGATGTCGCCGGAACTCACCAACTCGGCGACCTGCCTGCTCAGTGTCGATGGGCTGATGCACAAGTCCACGGCCAGATCCACTTGCCGGCATCGCCCCCTGGCCTCGAGGGAGCCCAGCACGCCGACGCCCCCCGGAAGCAGGTGCCCTTCTTCCGGGTGCGACAGAACAGCGCGCATCGCACGGCCCATGAAATAGAGCTCAGTTATCAGGCTCCGAGCCGCATCGGGTGATACTGCCATGCCTACTCCCAGCACGAGAATTAGTTGCTTGTGCTACGCAACTATAGCCTGATTACTTGCGCTAAGCAATCAATCGGGCAGGAGGTATCGCCGTCGACGGATTCGCGCGCGTGGACGAACCGCCGCGAACGAGAAGGGCGCAGCTCGCGACGCCCATGGCAAAACCTAGGTGCTCTAGGATATAAACTAGTAACCCAAGGTCGAGGAGGTGTGCACATGATGGCCAGAGCGGGACTGACCGCGGATCGGATCACGCGGGCCGCGGCCGATCTCGCCGACGAAATCGGCTTGGAGAACGTCACCATGTCGGCGGTGGCCAAGAAGTTCGGCGTCCAGGACGCCAGCCTGTACTCGCACGTGAAGAATCTGCGAGACCTCCGCGCGCGGGTGTCCGTTCTGGCGGCCACGGAGAAGACCAAACTGATCGCGTCCGCCGTGGCCGGTCGCGCCGGACGCGATGCGCTCGCCGCCTACGCCCACGCCTGGCGGGACTACGCCCTGCGTCACCCCGGCCGTTACGCCGCGACCCAGCTTCCCTTCGATCCCGAAATGACTCCGCCCACCGCGACCGGCGCGCTGCACGCCATCGAGCTGACCTACGGCATGCTGCGTGCCTACGGCCTGGCCGAACCCGACCGGACCGACGCGGTCCGCTTGCTGCGCAGCACCTTCCACGGATACAGCGTTCTGGAGGCGACCGGCGGCTTCGGGCACACGCGCTCGACCGCCGAGTCCTGGGAACGCATCATCGACGCCCTGCACGTCGCCCTCGAGCAGTGGCCGACCCCCCACAAGGAGAAATCATGAGATCCGGCACCCTGCGAGTCCCGGGAGCCACCCTGTACTACGAGGTCAGCGGCGCGGGGCCGGTGCTGCTGTTGCTGCCGGGCAGCGGAGGCGACGCGGCGGTGTTCGATCCCATCCTCGAGCCACTCGCACAACACTTCACCGTGGTCACCATCGACCCGCGCGGCTACTCGCGCAGTGTGCTCGACCCCGGCCCACCGGCCGACATCGAGGTCGAGGTGCAGAGCGAGGACGCTCACTTGCTCCTCGAACACCTCACCCCCGAGGAAGAGAACGCTTACGTGTTCGGCGGCAGCGGCGGAGCGGTGGTCGCGCTCGACCTGCTCGCCCGGCGTCCCGAGCGGTTGCGTCTGGTGATCGCGCACGAGCCGCCCTCTTTCGGGGTGCTGCCCGATGCCGCCGAGCACAAAGCGTTCGTCGACGAGGTGTACGAACTGTTCGTCACCGACGGTCTCGCCGCCGCGGGCGCCCGCTTCCTCGAAGGCATCGGCGGAGGTGTGCGGATGCCCGATCCCGCCGAACTCTCCCCGCGCGCCGCGGCGATGATCGAACGCCTGCACGCCAACGCGCCGCGCAACATGGCGCACGAGTTGCGCACGATCACCTCGCATCTCCCCGACGTCGCGGCCTTGGCGCCGGTCAGCGACCGCCTTGTGCTCGGGGCAGGACGAGAGAGCAAGGGCAAGCTCCCCCACCGTCCCGCGGCAGCGCTCGCCGAGCTGCTGAACATTCCGCTCACCGAGTTCCCGGGCGGGCACAGCGGATTCACCGACGCACCTGCCGAATTCGCCGATCTGATGCTCGAATTGCTGCTCGCCGCGCGCGTGGAGTGATCAGCACGGCGCGACCGACCGATTGCGCTCTGCGCGGAGAACCGGCAGCGGGTAAGACGGGCTGTGCACCTCGCCGCCGCTCTCGGTCAACGCGGCGGTTCGAACCTTTCGTCGCGGACCTGCCGATCCGGCGGCGGATGCCAGCAGGCAATGAGTCGCCGCTCGACTCTGTCGGATTCCATTTCCATCAACTATATGATGAGTGGATTCCGACTTATGGAATCGGTCGGCTGCACACATCGAGTCGAGTACCCCGAGTCCCGACGGCCTACCGGGGCAAGATCATCGATTTCAGATCCGGCAGGTTGCCGATGCGCTGGGATGCGGGCCGATCAGCGGCATCGGTTTGCGGTGAGCCGGTTTCCCGCAGCCGGGCACGCACTTCCGCAGGGGTCTTGCGTCCGGCCGCGGCCGCACTCATGCCCTGATAGCTGGCAACCGCGCCGACCACGATCGGGGACGCGCTCGACGTTCCGCTGAACACGTCGGTGTACCAGAGGTCCTCGTCCGGACCGCCTTGCAGGTCGCCGTACCCGGTCGTGGTGACTTCCAGGCCCCAGCCCTGCACGTCGACCCGCTTTCCGTAATTGGAGAACGGCAAGCGGGAGCGGGCCGTGCCGTTGTCGCGGCCATGGAAGCCGGGTGGGGGTGCGCCGGCTCCGACGATGATCGCACCGGAATCGGCTTCGCCACCGCGAAAGGGATTGCGCCACGTGCTCGGGAACTCCGCCGGGCGGGAGTCGTAGATCGCGGCGTCGAGATCTTCGCCGCCATTGCCTCCCGCCTCCACCACCACGACGCCTTTACCGACCGCGTAGCTGATCGCCGCGAAGTCGTCGGGCCACCATTCGACCGCGATATAGCCGCGCTGATCCGGCCGGTTGGCGTAGGCGAAACGCGGCCCAGGACGGTGCAGTTCGAGCAGCATCACATCGCCAGGGTTGAGCGCGTCCGCCGCCGAGCGGATCGCGGACGCCGATCCGGACCCGAAGATCGACACCGCGCGGATGTACGCTTCGGGCACGATCCCGGTGATGCCGTAGGCATTCACGTCACCACTGATCACTCCGGCGACCGCCGTGCCGTGGTCGCGCCAGCCCTGCTCCGGTGAGGGGGTGCCTCCGATCACCCCACCCTGGTTGACCTGCAAGTCCTCATGGGTGAACCGCCACGCGCCCTCGACATCCACCACTCGCACACCGGTCCCGCGGCCCCCCGGCACCGTCCACGCCCACCGAGCGTCGATCCCCTGCGGGGCGGCATCCAGATATCCTTGCCGCACCGCGAAATCGGGCGTGACCGGCGGGGCCTCGGCGGCGGAACGGCCGGTGATCGCTCGCGCGCCCTCCGGCGCTATCGGCGGCTCGGCGGGCGGTTTCACATATGCCGCCGCCACGTCGCCCGCGGTACGCAACCGCTCGGCCAGTTCGTCGAGTCGGCCGGTGACACCGCGGACGTAGAAGTAGTTGAGATACTCCGCTCCGGTCTCCAGGCGTGGGGTGCCGGTGAGCCTGCGCTCCAAGCGGTTGGCCGGTCCGAAGATCCGCACCAGTTCGCTCCCGGCCGGAAGTAGTTCCGTCAGACGAGCTTGCGCGCTGTGACTGTCGCTCAGAGCGATCGGCGTGATCGCGGTACCGGCGCCATGGGTGACCACGATGAGTTCCGCGGGCGACCGGAGCTCGGATTGCTGGGATGCCATGGCGCCCAGTCAACCTGGATAGCATCCTGCTCGCCACCCCGAGGTCAGCCATCCAAGCGCAAGGTCGGCACCATCCCCGGCAGCGCGACCGTGTCGCGCCGGGAGCCCACGGAGAACAAGGCCTCCAGCGTCCCGATCGCGATCATGCACGATCCGGCCACCCAGCCGAGCGTGTCCGGTGACTCGAACGGCACCGAACCGACCAGTAGACCGAGTGCCAGCGTGATCAGCCCGAACAACTCCTGCCGTCCGCGCCCGGGCAGATCATCGACCCAGACCGCCACGGTGGCGTGACAGATCCCGCGGATCGCCCACGCCAATCCGATCCAGAACGACAGCAGCGGAGCCGAATTCCCGCCCGCGAAGCAGAGCACCGCGAGTAGGGCCGACAGCGCCCCACTGACCAGCGCCAGCATCCGCAGCGGGGTCACGAAGCGGGCACCGAGCGCCACGACAAGTTGTAGGACGCTGTTGAGCAATAGGTAGCCGCCGGACAGCAGTTCCGCCGTCGGCAGCGATTTGTGCGGCCACACCGCTAGGGCCACACCCATGATCATCGAGCAGGCACCGGCCACCAGTACCGTCTGCCGGGCTGCCCCGGCCAGTGGTTCCGTACGCCCTTCGACTCCGGTTTCGGGCATAGCTACATGATATGACCAGAGCCGCAGTTTGCGACGCGTTTGCCGCATACCGGTTCTCGTCGTGCACGCGCGAACACGCCAGCCCGTTCGAATTACGCAGTCAGGCTGATGAATACGCCGGTGGCAATGGTGTCGTCGAGCCGCCACCAGGCGTGGACCCGACCGGCAACCACCGGCTCCACAGGCGAGACCTGCACTTGCAGAAGGCGATGGATGCGAATGATCCGATCGCCCACCGGGATGTCGGTGTAGAACGGCCCATCCCGAGCTGGACCGAAACCTTTTGCGAGAGAAAGCATATCCGCGACGTGTACCGTGACCGAGGGGTCCGGCGTATCGCTTTCGCTTTGGGCCTGAGGCCGCGCGTTCCCGGTGAGCGTGGCGACGATCTGGGCCACCGCGACCGGGTCACGGGTGGCGTCGTACACCCACCGGGTGCCGAGGACACCGTGTTCGGAAGTGCCCACAAGTGCCTCGGCGGCGTCCGGCAGCGGTGCGCCCCGGTAGGTCAGCGGCACGTGATAGGTGTGCGGCTGCGCGCCGGAGTGATCGGTGATCACCACGAATTCGATCCCGACTTCCCCATCCGGGTCGTCGAGCCGGAAACCACCGGCTTTGCGCAGATCCGGTGGCTTTTCACCGCGATACCACGCGCGCCCGGGCAGCCACGAGGTCAGCAGTTCCATCTTGGTGGGAACCATGGTGGTCCGATGGATGACGGCCATGCTCGAATCCTCCTCCACGTCGCATACCGAGATGCACCGAGATGCCTAGTACCGAACGCCCGCTCAGGCGCCCTCGCGCCGGTCGGGATCGGTAGCGGGTGATTTGCGGCGAGCCTCGGCGAGGAGTTCGTCGAGCTGGGCTTCGGCGCGTTCAGCGCGCGCGAGGGTCTGCACGCGAGCTTCGTCCAGCGCTTCGAGCCGCTGAGCGGCTTCCGCGCGCGCCTTGTCGACAGTCGCGGCGGCCTCTGCGCGGACGGCGGCGAGTTCGGCGGCCGCGGCGCGACGGGTTTCGGCGAGTTCGGCGCGGGTGGTGTCGAGTTCGGTGCGTACTCGGCGCCATTCGGCTCGCGCTTCATCGGCGGCTTCGGCGCGCTCCGCGGCGGCTCGCTCGGCTCGTTCGGCCGCGCGTTCGGCATCCGCCGCGCGCTGCACGGCGAGATCGCGCTCGGAATGGGCGGCCGCCACCAGCGCTTCCGCCTCACGCCGGGCGTGTGCGATGTCGGTCTCCGCGCGACGCTCGCCGCGCTCGACTTGTTCGGCGGCTTGCTTTTCGATGCGTTCGATCTGTTCGGCGGACTCGCGGCGCACGGTGCGGACTTCGTCTTCCGCTGCGCTGCGTGCGGCGAACACGTCATCGGCCGCCTGCTTGGTGACGCGTTCGACCTCACGCAGCGCGTCGTCGCGCGCCGAATTCGCCTCGGCTACCAGCCTTTCGGCGTGTTCTGCGGCGCCGGCCGCGTCGTCGGCGGCGGATTCGGCGAGTTCCCTCGCCTCCTGCGCCTCCCGCCGCGCCTGCTCGGCCACTACCGCCGCGCCTTCCGCCTCGGCGATCCGCCGCGCCGCGTCCACCTGAACCGCCTGCACCTGAGCCTCCGCGACCGCCGGGTCGGCCAGTGCGGACAACTCCGCGACCGCGGCGTTCAGCGTGGTGTTCAACTGCTCGGCGAGTCCCCGGAATTGGGTGAGCAGTTCGTCGGCCCGCAATCGCGCAATGGTCACCGGCCCCGGTTGCGTCACAGTGACGGCAGCGGCCGCAGTCTCGGCCTCCTGCTGTTGCCGTTGCCGCTCGCGCCACGCACGCCAGCGCGTGTGCTCGGGCCGGTCGCAGTACTCCGAGGGACGACCTGGCCCTGCCGCGCTCGTGATCGGGCGCGTACAGCCCGGATAGTTGCACACCTTCGACACGGCCAGATCCTAGCGTTTGATTCGCCCCGAGAGGTTGACCCTGCATCGGGGCGACCCGCCGCGCAGAGACCACTTTCGCCTACGCGGGGGCTACTGAGCACGAGTCGGATTCATCGCCTCGTCTCGTGCGGCCGGTTGGCGGAAACCCACTCGCGCGGCTCGACCCCGAACTCGGGCCGCTGCTGTCGGCTCTCGGATGCGAGTTGGTATGGGCCACGACTTTGATGCACGAGGCGAACTCTTCGGTGGGCCCCGCGCTGGGTCCGCCGACGTTGGCTGTGGCGGATCGGCCGGAGCCGTCGGGCGACCGAGTCGATGAATGGTGCATTCGGCATGGGGGCGTCCACTAACAGAGGCCCCAAGAGTGACTCACGTCACTGCTCGATGCTGTCAGGGATTCGGGGGCTGTCTCGTTCAGGGAGCACGCGAACCAGACAGGAGCGAACCATGAAGCACCGCATCGTCGTCCTCGGGGCCGGATACGCCGGAGCCTTCTCCGCCGGATACCTGGCACGCCAACTCCATTCCGACGACTTCGAGATCACCGTCGTCAACGCCGAACCCGATTTCGTCGAGCGGCTGCGCCTGCATCAGCTCGCCGCCGGGCAGGATCTCCGCCACCGGCCGCTGGCGGAGATGTTCGCGGGCACCGGTATCCAGCTGCGACTGGCACGGGTAACCGACGTCGACGTCGAGGACCGGAGTGTCACAGTCGCCGACGCCGAGGGCGTCGACCGGCTCGGATACGACACCCTCCTCTACGCGCTCGGCAGCGCCGCCGCCGACCACGGTGTTCCGGGCGTCCACGAACACGCCTTCCCCGTGGCCGCGCGGCCGTCCGCGCTGCGCCTGCGCGCACGCCTGGATGAGCTGGGCGGGGACGGGAAGGTGCTGGTAGTCGGCGGCAATCTGACCGCGATCGAGACCGCCACCGAGATCGCCGAATCACGCCAAGGACTTCGGGTCGGCCTGGTGACCAGCGGCGAACTGGGCGGCTGGCTGGGCACGAAGGCTCGCCGTCACCTGCTGCGCGCTTTCGACCGGTTCGATATCACGGTTCACCAGCACACCACCATCGAGCGCGTCGAGGAGGCGGCGGCAGTCGCCGCCGACGGCACCGCTTTCGCCTCCGACGCGACCGTGTGGGCCGCAGGCTTCGCCGTCCACCCGATCGCCGCCGCCAGCGGCCTCGAGGTGGTGGCCAACGGCCAGATCGCGGTCGACCGTCAGATGCGGTCGGTCTCCCACCCGGACGTCTATGTCGCCGGTGACAGCGTCTTCGTCATCGGCGACAACGGTCGGCCGTTGCCGATGTCCTGCGCTTCCGCGGGATTCACCAGCATGCAGGCGACCGCCGCGATCATCGGGGACCGGACCGGGCGCAAGGTCTCGACGACCTCGCTGGCGTATGTCGGCAACCACATCAGTCTCGGCCGCAAGGACGGGATCTTCCAGCTGGTCGACGGTGACGCGCGAGCGAAGTCGTGGGCCCTGTGCGGCGGGACGGCCGCGCGGGTCAAGTCGGCGATCCTCCGGACTGCCGCCTGGAGCGTGAGCCACCCGACCTTCGGAAAGCCGAGTCGCCACTATCGCTCGGCCACCACCGCAGAGCACTCGCCCCACGTGGTCGCCGCATAGGGTCGTGCTCATGGACACCGCCACCGTGGCGCGTTTCGAGGCCAGCCGCAATCGGTTGGCCTCCCTCGCCTACCGTCTGCTCGGCTCGGCCGCCGATGCCGAGGACACGGTGCAGGACGCGTTCCTGCGGTGGCAGGCCGCCGACCAGGAGTACGTCGATGTGCCCGAGGCATGGCTGACCAAGATCGTCACCAATCTGGCGCTCGACCGGCTCCGTTCGGCGAAGGTGCGCCGCGAGCGCGCGGTCGGCGCCTGGATGCCCGAACCGCTCCTCGACGGTGACCCGATGCTGGGCCCGGCCGACACCGTCGAGCAGCGCGAATCGGTGACCCTGGCGGTGCTCACGCTCATGGAGCGTCTGTCGCCGATCGAGCGGGCCGTCTACGTGCTGCGCGAGGCCTTCGCCTACAGCCACGCCGAGATCGCCGAGATTCTCGGCATCACCGAGGCCGGCAGTCAGCAACACACCCACCGAGCCCGGCGCCGAATCGCGGCCGCGGGCAACGGGGCCGACGTCGACCGCGCTTCCGCGCGTCGAATCGTCGAGGCGTTCGTCGATGCCGCCGCCTCGGGCCGGACCGATCGCCTGGTGGCGCTGCTGACCGACGACGCGACCGGCATCTCCGACGGCGCCGGGCTGGGACTGGCCGAGAAGCTCATCCGGTACTCGACCCCGCAGCGGATCGCCGGCGCGGTGCGGGTCGGCTTCAAACCGTCTCCGGCCAAGCGGAGACTCGCCGGCGGCTCACCTTCTATTCATGCCGCCGTGGTCAACGGCTGCCCGGCCATGCTCGCCACGCTCGACGATCGGGTCGTGGGCGTGGTGATCCTGGAGATCCGTGACGACAAGATCGCAGGCGTGCGCGGCATCGCCGCGCCGGACCGACTCGGCCGCCTCACCGAAGAATGGCAGCGGCAGGAGCATGCCGCCCCACTGATCGAATCGTGGTAGCGGCTGTCCGACAGTCGATTTCACGTTCGTCGGTGGTCACTGACGCGTTGATGGATCTGTTCGAGCTGGTGCGCAAGATCAACACGGGCGCGGATCGGCGGGTGGAACAGGAGATTGTCGAAGGCGTGAGGAGGTGGTGGACGCGGTGCCGCGGTAGGCGGCTGCGGCGTCTTGCAGAGAGTCGATGCGAAGGCGTCCGGGATAGTCGCGATGCGTGTACCGGTGTCGGTAGTAGCAGTTCCAGTAGCTGGCGACACGCTGGCCGGTGAGGCGGAGGAAGTGCGAGTTGGTGGCGGAGAACCGGCCGTAGGGCTGGTGGTGGGCCCTACGCGGCACGGTTGTTCAGCCAGGTGCGGTAGCGGCGCAGTGCGCGACGCTGGAGCACGGTCTCGTGGAGGAGAGCGACCTTGGGGTTGATCCCAGGACGCGTGCGCCGTCCGGCGCCGAGGCGGCGAAGCTGTTGTCGCACTCGGGCCATGCTCGCGGCCGAGGCGACAGCCTTGTCCTTGATCTCCACGGGTGTGAGTTCAACCTTGGCGTCGGCGTCCCGGCGCCACCGGTTCGGCAGGTCAGGGTCGACGGCCAGCGCGCTGCCCATGCCGACGAGATCGATGCCGCCGGCCAGGACCTCCTCGGCCACCGGTCGCCGGAGGACACCTCCGGTCAGCATCAGTGGCAGCGGGCTGGTTGTCGCGAGTTCTTCGGCGAGGGAGAGGAAGTAGGCCTCGCGGGCTCGGGTCCGCTGGTCACTGGCTTGGCCGGTCATGGCAGGGGCCTCGTAGCTGCCCCCGGAGAGCTCGACGAGGTCGACGCCGAGCGGGGCCAGCATCGCGAGCACGGTCGCGGCGTCGTCAGCATCGAAGCCGCCGCGCTGGAAGTCGGCGGAGTTGAGTTTGACCGCGACGGCGAACGTGGGAGCGACCGCGGCCCGCACCGCACGCACGATATCGAGCAGCAGCCGGCCCCGGTTCTCCAGGCTGCCGCCCCACTGGTCGGTGCGCCGGTTGGTCAGCGGCGAGAGAAACTGCGACAGCAGATAGCCGTGGGCGGCGTGGATCTCCACACCGTCGAACCCGGCCGCCTCGGCCCGACGCGCCGTCTCGGCGAAGCGCGCCACGGTTTCCTCGATCTGCCGCGGGGTCATCTCG
Organism: Nocardia sp. NPDC004260; assembly: GCF_053603155.1. Lineage (NCBI taxonomy): Bacteria > Bacillati > Actinomycetota > Actinomycetes > Mycobacteriales > Nocardiaceae > Nocardia > Nocardia sp. NPDC004260. Next base: position 13,715 of record NZ_JBSGEZ010000064.1, read on the forward strand.
ACCGGGTCGGCGAATCGCTTGCTGTTCTTGCCGACATCGACACGGATCGCCGACGGCGCCCAGGCGGCGACGGCCCACCGACGGAACGGTTCCAGCGGCGACTCCGCGTCCAGGACGACTCCGCCCGGCCCGGTGAGCGCCTCGGCGTGGACCATGACATTGCCGGTGATGATCAGCCCGACCCCGCCTCGACTCCAACGCCGATAGAGCCGGAACAGGGACTCGTCGGGGAGTTGACCGGACACGGCCATGTTCTCCTCCATAGCGGCCTTGGCCAGCCGGTTCGCGACCACGGAGCCGTTCGGGAGGGTGAACGGCGCGAAGACCGGTGAAGTCCGCTCCGCACCGCCGGACCTGGCAGGGGTGGGGCCTGTTGATGGCATCGCCGCTCCTGAATGCGGTAAGTTTACATTGCTAACATGAGACTAGAAGGGGATGTAAGCGATGTCAACTTCAGCGAAGAAGGGTGGTTACCATCACGGCAACCTGAAGGCGTCGCTGCTGACGGCGGCGATGCGCATGCTCGAAGTCGGCGAACCGTTCTCGCTGCGTGCCATCGCTCGCGAGGCGGGCGTCTCGCCGACCGCGCCCTATCGACACTTCGCCGACCGCGACGCGCTGGAGTCCGCGCTGGCCGTGCAGGGCTTACGTGATCTGAAAGCGGGCCTGACGGACGGACGCGAGCTCCCGGCATCGGCGGCGGGGCTCGGTGAGCTGGCGGTCGCCTATGTCGATTTCGCCCTGCGCCGACCGGCGTTGTTTCGCCTGATGTTCGGCAACGCCTGCGACGAGGGCAATGAGGAGCGGGTCCAGGCGGCAGAGGAAATCCACGATCTCGTGCAACTCGCGATGAAGCAGGTCTTCCCGGACAGCGACCCCGTGGCGCTGGCCGCGGCATGGTGGGCGCTGGCCCACGGCATGGCGTACCTGCACCTGGACGGCAAGCTCCCGGCGCAGTCGAGCCGCGAGGTGGCCGATCACGTGCGCGCCGCGTTCGCCGCGATCCTTTCCGCGCGCCCACAGTAGGCCGGCACCGCTCCGAAGTGCGCCCCCGCACACCGAGGCAGGTGTTGACAGTGCTCACATACCGCCCTAGCCTTGCCAATGTGCGCAATGTAAACATTCAGGAGGATGATCAAGCATGATCAAACGCATCTTGAACGTCGTCACCAACGTCGGCCACTACGACGACCCGTCCCACCCGACCGGATTGTGGTTGTCCGAACTCACCCACGCCTGGCACGTCTTCGAAGAGCACGGATTCGACCAGACCATCATCAGCCCGGCGGGCGGCCCCGCTCCGCTGGAGCCGCGGTCGCTGAAGTTCCCCAACTACGACAAGACCGCGAAAGCCTGGCGTGCCGATCCAGCCCGGATGGCGCTGCTGGAGAACACCGCCAGCCCCGACCAGATCGACTCGGCCGACTACGACGCCATCTACTTCACCGGCGGACATGGGGTGATGTACGACTTCCCCGGCAGCGAGGGCCTGCAGCGCATCACCCGGGAGATCTACGAACGCGGGGGCACCGTCTCCTCGGTCTGCCACGGCTACTGCGGCCTGCTCAACACCAAGCTCTCCGACGGGTCCCACCTGGTTGCCGGTCGCCGGGTCACCGGGTTTGCCTGGCAGGAGGAAGTTCTCATCCGCGTAGACAAGCTCGTGCCCTACAACGCCGAGGACGAGATGAAAAAGCGCGGCGCCCGCTACGAGAAAGGCAAGCTGCCGTACTTCTCCTACGCCGTGGTCGACGGCAACCTCGTGACCGGCCAGAACCCCGGATCAGCCAAGGAGACGGCGAAGAAGGTCGCCGCCCTGCTGTGACCCCTGCGCACCGGCGCCCGACCCGAAGTGGATGGCCTACGCGCCGCCGAGCCGGGCGGATGCCAACCACAAGCATTCGGCAAAGTGGTGTTCGGCTCCCGCCTACGCGAGCCGGCGCGGAACTGACAACACTCACCGGAGATCCTTCGAGCCAGAGATCGGCTGCCGACAACCTCTGGCAACTCCCGTTCGCTCCCAGTGCCTCGTCCGGAAAGATCGAACTGGGCCGCCAGGCCATGACAACCGATGCATGGTTTGCGCCCGAGAGCGATGTGCACCTGCGGATCTGGTTGGGTGGCATGGTCTTCGACTACGCTGCCACCGCGGTGGCGGCTCGCAATGTGATCGATGATTGGAGCCGAAAGCATTGGGTCACAATCGAATTGATCTGCGACACCATAGAAGGACATCTACCGCTGCCCCGCCTGCCGTACGAACGATTGTTCCTCGGCCCGTGACAAGCAGGTGTAGTCCACCACCGGATACAGGGCTTCACGCACGACGGCGTCGGGGTGATCCACGGCTGCGGTTCGATGCGCTCTGCTGGATGGCAGTCGAACCACTCCGCCGCCATCGGCGCGGCGGGCGAAGAAGTCAGGCGCATGCGACCGCTGCTGCAACCCATCCCACCACGACAGTCAGGCCCGGATTGTTGCGCTGCCCCTGAAACGACGGGATCGACCGGATCGGCGCCACCCGCTCGGACGCCACCGCCGTGGCGTCCGGCAGGAAGCGACGGACCTCTCCAGCCTCTGGATCGACGAAGCCGACTTCGAACCCTCGAACTGGCTCCGCCGCTACCCCGCTGGGCACCAGGTGCAGACCATGCCCCTGGCTGGTCACCGACCACCTCCCGCTCCGACGCTTTGACACAGGTCCAGGGAGTCGAACCGGTGTGTATGCCAGATAAGGCGTGAGCGTTCCTCTGGGTAGGGCTGGGTGGTCGGCTCGGCGCTGTAGACACGAGTGGATCGGCTTTCCGGATCGTAGGACGCCCAGCCAGGGTTTCCGGTGGTCGCGAAACGCACCCAGTCGCTGCGCATTTGATAGGAGACCTCCAGGACCTCATTCGCGGCGTTCGGGTAGGCCAACGGGTGGCCACGCACCTCGTCGGCGCTGAGCGTGCCGAACACAAGCAGCATGTCGAGGCTGTGCGAGGCACCCTGATCCCGGCGGAAGCTCCAGCACAGTTCATAGAGCCACACGGGTCCATGCCCGGCGTATTGGGCATCGGCGAGATGCAGGCTCGGCATCCGAAGCAGCCAGTCGGAGTTGACGAGCTCATACAGCTGTTCAGGGGCGGCCTCCGGGTAGGCAGCGCGGTATCCGCCACTGCTGTCCGAGACGGGCGCGAGACGTTCGAGTGCGGCGGTCGCCTGCTCATCGGTCATCTCTGTGCCGCGCCAGGCGTTGAACAGCGAGTACTCGTCACGGGTGTGTCCAATGAGCAGATCGATACCCCGCGCGGCACCGTTGGCGAGCGCATGCCACGGCGCAGCAGGCAGTACGACGCCATCGACAACCGGTGAGAACGGCGTAGGCGTCAGCGCGGTGGGTCCCCATGATTCGACGAATTCGGGCATCTTCCGAATCACCGCGTCGGTCGCCTCGATCAGCGCACGCGGCGGTATACTGGCGAGCTCATCGACGGTGGCGCGCACACCGAGTTCCGCGGCGATCGTCGCGGAGATCGCGCCGGCGAGCCGTGGGGAGAAGTACGTGCCCGGCAGGCTCTGCGATATCGCACGACGAAACAGCCCCGCTGCCATGGGCATAGCGAGCAGCGCCGCGACAGAACCAGCTCCTGCGGACTGGCCGAACACAGTGACGTTGTCAGGATCGCCGCCGAACGCGGCGATATTGTCCTGTACCCACCGCAAGGCTGCGATCTGGTCGAGAATGCCGCGGTTGTCCGGGGCCCCGGCGATGTGGGCGAAACCTTCCACGCCCACTCGATAGTTCATGCTGACCATCACCACACCGCACGCGGCGACAGTCGCACCGTCCTGGTGCGGGTTGCCGGCGGCGCCCTCGAGGTATCGGCCCCCGTGAATCCACACCATCACCGGCAGCCGGGCGGTACCAAGCTCGGGTGACCAGACGTTGAGCGTCAAACAGTCCGCGGAATCATCATCAGTGCTGCCGGACACCGACGACATCACCGAACCTCGATGGCTCGCTTGGGGAACCGGTGGACCGAACTCCAGCGCGTCGCGGACACCATCCCACCGCTGTACCGCAGCGGGAGCCGCGAACCGACGCGCGCCGAATGGTGACTCGGCGAAGGGGATGCCCCGGAAGATCGCGACTGCGTTCTCCCACCTGCCGCGCACAACCCCCGCAGTCGTTCGGATCTCTGGTTCGAAACTCCCCCAACCTTCAACGCGCACACCAGAACCCCCGCCAGTCACACCCACCACCCCGTCCATGCCGTTCGCCGACGCCAGATCGCGGGTGATCATGCCACAGTGGCCAGGGATTTCGAGACATTGGCCAGATACACATTTACGGTCGTCAGATTCACTGAGACTTGGCCAGTTTCATTGAGACGGGACACTCCAGATCCAGTCGTCTCCGAAATCAGCCCTCCAGTTCTGACCTCCGATAAGTGAACCTTATCGGCGGTCAGAACCGGGCTTGATCTCGGCCATCGTGGAACGAATTACGTTGCGTAGCGTTTGTTGTGACTAAACGAAACCGCTACGAAAGAGATGAAAAACTGGGTACCCCGGTCATCGACTTCACAGATCACAGCGGGCAGCCGGAGACGAGGTAGGCGGAGGACGAGCGCGCGGTTCGCCATGCGAGAGTGCCGCTTCGGTGCCGTAGGCTGGCTTTCCTGCGCCGAAAGCCGTGGCGCGAACAGTCCGTCATCGATAGGAACGCGGGAGCCCGAGCCATGGACGATCGATCCACCGTGGTCGCGGTTCCGGAGTCGGTGCGCAGCGAGTTGCGCCGCGGGGTGCGCAGCGTGCTGGTCGATGCGGCGGCGCTGCGGCTGGTGCGCGATCGTTTCGACGACGATCAAGCCGGATCGCTGCGCCGGTATCTCGAGGCGTCGCAGTCGGCGAACACTCTGCGCGCCTATCGGGCCGATTGGGTGGCGTGGTCGGCGTGGTGTGCCACCGAGGGCCGTCAGGCGTTGCCGGCCGACGCGCTGGATGTGGCCGTCTATCTCGCGGCGGCGGCCGACGCGCGCCGCGCCGGCGGCGAATGGGCGTTCAGTCCCGCGACTTTGGAACGCAAGGCGGCCGCCATCGCCGCGGTGCACGCGGCCAACGGCCTGCCGTCACCGACTCGATCCGATGTGGTGCGCCTGACGCTGCGCGGCATCCGCCGCACCCGGCGGACGCAACCCCGACGCAAACGCCCTGTCCTGCTGCACACTCTCGATCAACTGCTGGGCGGGCTACCCGAACCGGTCTGGCCCACTGAGCCCGCCCGCCGCCGGGATGCGCTCGCACTGCTCGTCGGTTTCGCGGGCGCCCTGCGCCGCAGCGAACTGGCCGGTCTGCGCATCGGGGACGTAGAGGTGGGCCTCGACCACACGACCGGCGAACCGATTCTGTTGATCCGGCTGCCCGCGACGAAGACCGATCCAACCGGCGCGGCCGAACAGCGCGTGGCCCTCCCCCGCGGCCGCCGACCCGCGACGTGCCCGGTCTGCGCCTTCGCCGACTGGCTGCGGCTACGCGAAAAGCATGCCGCCGCGGGGACTTGCGGTGTCCGCTCCTGGCTCGCCGACCTTCCCGCGAGTTCGGCCGACATCCACCGCTGCCACGGCTTCACCGGCACCACGCTCACCGACGCGAACCTACCTCTCTTTCCCACCGTCAACCGGCATGGCGCGATCGGCGACCGCGCCATGTCCGGGCGGGCGGTCGCCGAACTGGTCAAGCGTTATGCCGCCCGGGCCGGGCTCGACCCCGATCTGTTCTCCGGACATTCGCTGCGCGCCGGATTCGCCACACAGGCCGCGCTCGGCGGCGCCAGCGACCGCGAGATCATGCGTCAGGGCCGCTGGACCAACCCGCGCACCGTTCACGGCTACATCCGCACCGCCAACCCTCTGGAAGACAACGCGGTGACCAAGCTCGGATTGTGAGCCCGGCGCGGCACAGGAGTCCGCGCCCGATATTTGCTGAAGATATGCTGGTTGCGTGCTGTCAGTGCAGGCGCCGATGCTGGCCGTCTCCGGACGGCCACCGCGGGAGCACGGCCGGTGGGCGTTGGAGATGAAGTGGGACGGCATTCGCGCCGTCGCGCGGTGCCGGGCGGGGGAATGCCGGTTCTACAGTCGCAACAATCGGGATCTCAGTGGCTCATTTCCCGAGCTCACGGCGGTTCTCGCCGAACTGGGGGAGGGTGGTGGGCTGATCCTGGACGGGGAGATCGTGGCGCCGGATCCGGAGACGGGCGCGCCGTCGTTCGGTCGCCTGCAGCGGCGGATGCATGTGGTCTCCCCCACCGCGGAATTGCTGCGGAGATTCCCGGCGCAATATCTAGCGTTCGATCTCCTGGCTGTCGGTGGTAGGTCCGTCATGAATCTGCCCTACGTCGAGCGTCGCGCGCGTCTGGCGGAACTGGCGCTGGACCGGCCCCTGGTCCGGACCCCGCCGTACTACCGAGATGTCGACGCCGACACGCTGCTCGACGTCGCGCGTGAACACGGCCTGGAGGGAATCGTCGCCAAGCGGCTCGATTCGGCCTACTACCCCGGACGGCGGTCTCCGTTGTGGATCAAGACGCCGCTGCGCAAGACGACCGAGGTCGTCGTCGCGGGCTGGCTGCCAGGTACGGGGCGCTTCTCCGCGACGTTCGGCTCGCTGGCGCTGGGTGCCTACAACGACGACGATCAGCTGGTGCACATCGGCAATGTCGGCACCGGCTGGACTATGCACGACCGCCGTTCGCTGCAAGTTCGCCTGAACGAGCTGTCCCGCTCGGACACGCCCTTCGACGTCCCCGCGCCGCGCGCGGTCGCGGCATCCGCCCGCTGGGTCGAGCCGGTCCTCGTCGGCGACATCGAATATCGCGAAGCAACCTCCGAGGGGCTGCGCCACCCCAGCTGGCGCGGGCTGCGCCCCGACAAGTCTCCTCGCGACGCGAAATGGCCGCTATAACCCACAGGTCCGCCCCAGCCCGTCCGGCCGGGGCGGACCTGCGCCGGTTCCGCACCCGCGCTCAGACGGTCGCGGCCGTAGCGCCCGCCCCGGTCTCGACGACCCGGCGACGCCGGCTCGGCGCCAGTAGGGTCGGGTGCTTCACGCACCAGGCCGCGATGGAGCAGATCAGCTCCTTCACGCGGGCGGCCTTGCGGCCCACGTCGACCTTGGAGGTGGGCTGATCCTCCTTGGTCACCTTCTGCACGATGGCATCGCGGCGGCCGAGGCTGATGCACTGGCTGTTGTAGCCGATGGGGGCATCGGGAACTGCACGTCCGGTCAGCCGAGCGGCGATGGCATCGGCGCCCAGCCAGGCCATCGGGGAGGCGGTGGCGCAGCCCATGCGCAACGTCCTGCCGCCCACTCCTGCGGCGTGTGCGGCATCGCCGACGGCGTATACATCCGGGTGCGAGACCGAGCGCTGGGTAGCGTCGACGACGATCCGCCCGGCCTCGGAGACGGTCAGCGTGCTGGCGGCCGCGATCGGGTGCACGGCGAATCCCGCTGTCCAGACGGTCATTTGCGAAGGGATCTCCGCTCCCGCTCGGGTGGTCACGCCATCTTCGGTGACCCTGGTGACGTCGGCGTGCTCGTGGACGGTGATACCGAAGCGTTCGAACGCGCCGCGCAGGTGGTTCTGTGCCTTCTCGTCGAGCCAGTCGCCGACGCCGCCGCGCGCGGCCATCGCGACCTTCAGATCCGGGCGCGCCTCGGCGATCTCGGTGGCGACCTCGATACTGGTCAGGCCACCACCTACGATCAGCACGGTGTCGCCCGCCCGCAGCCGGCTCAGACGTTCCCGCAGCCGCAGCGCCGCGTGCTTGCTCGCCACCTGATGGGCGTGTTCGACGACGCCGGGCACGCCGAAATCGGCGCCGGTGCTGCCAAGGGCGTAAACGAGTGTGTCGTAGGCGAGGGTCTCGGCACCTTGATCGCCGATCAGTTCGACGGTCTTGCGGTCGGCGTCGACCGAATCGACCCATGCGATGCGCACCTGAACGCCGGTGCCAGCGAACATCTTGCGCAGTGGACGAACCGGCAGGTCCTGCCCGGCGGCGAGCTGGTGCAGGCGCACCCGTTCGACGAAGTCGGGGTCGGCGTTGACCAGGGTGATTTCGACGTCGTCGCGGTGCAGTCGCTTGGCCAGGCGGCCGGCGGCGGTGGCTCCGGCGTACCCGGCTCCGAGGACGACGATGCGGTGCTTCATGGTGTTGCTCCTGTCTCGGTGGGTTCGGAACTTGAACCGGACAGCCGCACGGATGCTGACAGGAGCAGGATGTGATGTGGGTCACCACAAATCGGGCAGGGGTGCTCCCGGTGCGTAGGTGGCCCACTGGCGATTGGCGAATGCCAGCTTGTCGGGGTTGGCGTGGGCGTGCACGGCGGCGATGCCGTCGGCGGTCACCTCCAGCACCACGACGCCGACGATGCGATCCTGCGCCACCAGGATCAGCGCGGGCCTGCCGTTGACGATCGCGGCGAACGGCGTGGGCTTGCCGCCGAGCTTGTCCCACTTGGCACCCGAAGGTTTGATGGCGAGCCGCACGAACGTCGCGATGCGCTCGGCGCCGACGAGCGGCCTGCTCAAGGTGGCGAAGAAGGCGCCGCCGTCACCGATGATGGTGGCGTCATCGGTGAGTAACCGCACCAGCTCATCGGTTCGGCCGCTGACCGCCGCGGCCAGGAATTCCTCCACGATCCGGCGGGCGGCGGTCTCGTCCACCTCGATACGCGCCCGTTCCACGGCCAAGTGCTGTTTGGCGCGGCGATAGACCTGCTGGCAATTGGATTCGGTGATGTCGAGCAGGTCGGCGATCTCGTGGTGCGGGTAGCCGAAGGCCTCGCGCAATACATACACCACGCGTTCCTTGGCGGTGAGCCGTTCCATGAGCGTGAGCATGGCGATCGACACCGATTCGCGTTGTTCGACGGTGTCGTCCGGGCCCAGCATCGGGGCGCCGGCCAGCAGCGGCTCCGGAAGCCATTGCCCCACATAGGTTTCCCGGCGCGCGCGGGCGGAGGTGAGCTGGTTGAGGCAGAGATTGGTGAGCACCTTGGTCAGCCACGCCTCGGGCGTCTCCACGTATTCGCGGTCGGCGGCCTGCCAGCGCAGATACGTCTCCTGCACCGCGTCCTCGGCATCGGTGGCCGAGCCCAGCAAGCGGTAGGCGATCGCTTCCAGGCGGCCCCTGGAGCGTTCGAACAGATCAGCCTCGCGCGTGAGCAACATGTCGGTCATCGTCGGCTATGCGCACCGGTCGTGTCCAGCGGTAGCAGTCCCCCGACCAGCTTGTCCGGAGGCGTCGCGCACGTGCCGGCCGCGACCGGGAACTCACACTCGCCGACAAGCATGCTTCAGCACAACGTTCCCTATTCGGCTTCGACATTCACAGTGCGGCCGGCACAGCAGGATTCGGCGGAGTCACGGTCGCAGGCCGGGACCGGTGGACTGAACGCGTTCGTCCTCGAAGTCCAGGCGGTAGACCGCGGGCATCGGCATCGCGCGGCTGAATGCCCAGTCGACCTCGCCGCGACCGAACGCGATCAGCGCCCGGGAGATGAACGTCCCGTGGCTGCCCACGACGACGGTCCGGCCGCGGTGCCGATGCGCCAGCGTCGTCAGGATCGCCGCGGCCCGGTCGGACAACTGTCGCAGACTCTCGCCACCGGGCCTGGCGAGCGACGGCTCGGCCCAGCTTTCGCAGTAGTAGCGCGCATAGTCGGGTGTCGGGCCGATCCCGGACTCCCACTCGCGCAGGTCGTGGTCGGTTTCGATGGGCAAGCCGGTGCGACGTGCGAGCGGCTGGATGGTTTGGACTGCGCGCAGGTAGGGGCTGGAGAAGATCGCGGTGGGCGACAAGGCTGCCAGGTCGGTGACCAGCAGTCGTTCGCCTGCCGCGGTCAGTGACCGCTCGTAGTCGCCCGGCCCACCCGCGCGAGGGGTGAACGGCTCAGCGTGACGGACCAGGACGAGAGTGCAGCGGGCAGTGCGCCGGGTAGCGATTCGTCGCACCACATCGGGAAGCAACGTGTGTTCGGCGTGCAGCACCCGCGCGCCGAGTGTCTCGACGGTGTCACCCGGCTGGACCGGTACCTCTACCTGGGCGATGATCTGCCCGGTGTCGTATTCGTTCGAGACGAGGTGGACGGATACGCCGCTGACGGGATCTCCGGCGTCGAGGACGGCTCGATGCACGTGCCCGCCGTACATACCGGGGCCGCCGTGTCGGGGCAGCAGTGCGGGGTGGACGTTGATGATCCGTCCGGAGAACTCCGCTCCGGTGCGCGGCCCGACCTTCTTCGGGTATCCGGCGGTGACCACCCAGTCGGCCGAGTGCTCGACGAGCGCGGCGCGGATGGCTTCGTCCGGGTCGTCGTGGGTGCGTCTGGACAGGTGGCGGGCGGGGATCGCGTTGTCGCGGGCGTAGCGCAGCGCACCGGAGTCGCTGTTGTTGCTGATGACGAGCACGATCCGGAACCGTGCGTCCGCGACGAGGGAAGCTCTGTGCAGCGCACGCAGAGTGGATCCGTGGTGGGAGGCGATCACCGCGACGCGAAGTTCCGGCACGGCTTCGTAGTCCGGCACGGCGAGTTCGCCGTGGCCGGTGTGCATCGACGTTGGACGCCGCGGAGGGCGCAGTGGCCGGGTTCGCTTCTCCTGCTGCGGTTTGCGAACTCGAACGGCCGGGCCACAGGCAGGTCAGCGAGGGGTTTGCGGCCGGTGAGCGTGATCTTCGACGGGTGCGGGCCACTGATCGATCCGAGCCGGCGGGGTGCGGCGGGATCGGAGGAGGTCGCGGAAGCCGCGATCGGCGCGTAGTTGCGAATGGGCCTGCGCCGCATAGTGTTCGGTGTGGCGGGCGGTGGGATGCCTGCGCCGGGCTTCGGCGAGCCATCCGGTGGCTTGGCGGAGGGCTTCGGTGCGGGTAAGGGGTGGGTCGGTGGGCAGCAACAGGGTGGCGTGGTCGGGGTCGACGACGATCGCGGAGCCGAGGTGTTGCAGGCAGCGGCCGATGTCGAGGTCGTCGTCGAGGGCCCGGTAGGCGGTCAGGGCGAGCTGCCAGCAGCGCAGGGCCCGGCGGGGTTCGCCGCGGGCCCACCACATCGTGCCCATGGTCTCGTGGGTCTGCGCGCGTCCGTCGGGATCGAGGCCGGCGCGGGTGAGGGACTCGGCGAGTTCGAGACGATCCTGCGCGGCGTCGAGGCGTCCTTGCCGGATGTGCACCACGGCGAGATTGATCAGGGCGCACACCTCACCGGCGACGTCGTCACGCGGCAGCAGCCACCACGCGGTCTCCAGCTGCTCGGCCACCTTGTCCAGCACCGGCGAGCCGGCGTCCAGCTCCCGCAGCGCCGCCTGATGCTCCCAGCGGGCGGCCAAGCTCGTCGACAATCGCCGCGGCCGGTAGCCGCGCGGCCGCTCGGTGAGCCGTCCCGCCCGCAACAGCAGCAGATCGCGGTTCAGCTCGTCGGTTTCGGGAAGCGCGCACAGATCGTCGGCCACTCCGCGCCCGTTCTCCCCCAGGCCGATACGCGCGTACCACACGTCCAACGCGTTGCCGATGTCGACCAGGTGCGCGACGGCCGCCGGGGGGTAATCCACGCCTCGAGCCGGTGGATCCGCTGGATCCGGTGGGTTCACTCGAGCCGCGCACGCCTCCACCAACGCGCGCAAATACGGTTCCTCGGTCTCGAACCAGCGGCGAGCGCCCACCGCGAAGCGCCGTGACTCCAGCGCGATGGCCCAGCGCCCCGCGCGGTCGGCGTAGTGGTGCAGCAGCGCGGTGAGCGCCGCGGCCCACTGCGGTCCGGCGGTGACCGTCGCTCGATCCGGCAGCCTGGGCACTTGTCGCACGCACCACCGCTGGCCACCGTGCCCGGCGAGAATTCCGCGGCGGTGCAGACCGTCCAGCAGTCTCGCCGCGGTGCGGGCCGAGGGTTCCCGTGCCAGCGGCAACCGTCCCGGCGTGTCCCGAATGGCGTTGAGCACCGCCAGCAGCGCGACGGTTTCATAGTCGTGCACCGGCAGGTCCCGCAGTACCGCGGCGATGAGATGCCCGTCGAGCGCCGCGACCGTCCGGCGCGGCGGCGCGGCTTCCCGCGGCCTACGGTCCGCGAGCGCGGGGCCCGGCTCGATGAGACCGGCGATGAGGTCCATGTCGCGGGCGGTGCGCATCTTGGTGCGATACCCGCGTGCGAACCGGTACAGCGCGTAGGTCGCCGCCGCGGCGATGAACAGCACCGACAACCAGCGCAGCGGCCCGTTGAAGAACTGCACGACGGCGTTCTCGCCGAAAGAATTCACCACCAGGGTGCGCACCAGCTCGAACAGCACCGTGTAGGCGACCAGCGACGCGGTGCCCAGGAACCCGATCCAGATCGAGGATCTGGGTGTGGCGGTCTGCCCGACCGGTTCGGTGTGCTCGGCCGAAGTGCTCACCCGATTCCTCCCTCGCTGTCGGCGGCTCGCGTCATCGCAGCACTCCGCCGGTCAGGCCCGGCACCACCCAGCGCCGCCAGGTCACCAGCAGCAGCGCCACCGGCAGCACGGCCGACACCAGCGATCCCGCGGCCAGTTGCGCGCTGTTCTCGCCGAATTGCCGCGCTTCGCCCCACAGCAGCAGCGACCACGGGCTCGCGCCCGCTCCGCTGACCACGAGGCCGATGAAGAAGTCGTTCCACACCTGCACGAATTCCAGTACCGCCACCGCTCCCAGCGCGGGCCCGGAGGAGGCCAGCACGCGCTGGGCGATGGTGCCCGGACTGGCCAGACCGTGCAGTGCGTCCGCGGCGGTGCTGCCCGGCGGGGCGAGCATCGCGCCGCGCAGCACGAGGATGGCGATCGGCAGTCCGGCGGCGGCGTGCACGAGGATCAGCGGGATGCGGGTTCCGGACAGTTCGTAAGTGTCGACGAGGCCGTCGATCGGTCCGAGGTAGGTCTGCGCGGGGATCACCGCGAGCACCACCAGCGCTACGACGGCCAGCCGTGCGGCGGTGCCGTTGGGTCGCAGCGCGGCCAGCCGGTAGGCCACCGGCGCGGCGGCGGTGACCACGACCACCGTGACGATCCCCGCGACCCAGGCGGTGGTCTGCAGCGAACGCCACAGTCCGTCGTCCCCCAACACCAGAGCGATGGCCGAGAAGCCGAAGCCGTCGTGTGTACGCAACCCGGTATAGGCGAGCACGCCGATCGGGTACAGCACCAGCACCGACACCAGCACGATGCCCGCCGCCCGCACCGGACCGATGCGCCGTCGTCCCGCCACCGAGATCGCGTGCACCGCCGACCAACTCGCGCGGTGATGGCGTACGTCCACTTGCAGCAGCCAGGCGACCGCGCCCACGAGTACAGCCAGCGGCAGCGCGTAGGCCGCCGCGAGACCGGGTTCGGCGTCGGCGGCCAGCCGCCACCAGTGCACGGTCGCGCTGTCGACCTGGTATTCGAGCGCCCCCGGCACCCCGATCAGCACCACGTCGAACACCCGCGCGGCCGCGACGCCGACGGCCAGTCCGGCGATCAGCAGTACCGGCCGCAGCAACTCGTACAGCCGGATCGCCAGCGGTCTGCCGTCGTCGCGGTAGAGGTACCCGGCGCGCGCGGGATCGGCTTCGATCGCATGGATTCCCGCGCGGAACAGCGCGGTGAGGAAACCCAGCCAGGTCCACAGGAACGCCGACCCGAGCATCGCCGCCAGCCACCACCGGTAGAGTCCGACGTCCTCGATGTCCAGCCACCGCGCGCCGTTGCCGAAGATCACCCGGAACGCCACCCCGGACACGAACGCCGACACCCCGAACGGCACGATCAGCGGCAGCCACAACCAGCGCGCCGCCCGGCCCCACCAGGCGATCGCCAGCGCCACGAGCAGCAGCCCGATTCCGAACGCCACCCACAACAGCGTGCGCAGGTACGCGCCGCGACCGTCGGCGTTCATCGTCCCACCCAGCAGCCACAGTCCGGCGATCGTGGCACCGATCGACAACGGCCACAGCAGAATTCGGATCCAGGGCACACCCCACCGCCTGCGCAGCGCGGCGGGCAGCAGCGCACCGGTCGCGGCGACCGCGCACGCGAGCACCGACAACGGGCTGGCCCGGGCGGCGATCAGCACGGTCCATCCCGTCGGTAGCATCAGCAGCGCCACCGTCAGCAGCGTCGCGGGCAGCCCGGCCACCCAGCCCAGCCAGCGCCGTGGCCTGCCGCCCGCGACCAGCGGCCCGCGCATGCGGCGGGTGGCCAGCTCGATGCGCAGACCGTTGACGTCGAAATCCGGAGGTATCGTCATCGGCCCCGCCGATCGACGTCGTCCAGCGCGGCGATGGCACGGTCGGTGGCCTCGGTCGTTCGTGCCTGCCCGCCGTCGCCGATCGCGATGAGGAACTCCGTCAGCACCCGCCACAATCCTTCCCGTCCGCCCACCGGCCCGATCCGGTCGGACAGATCGAAGGTGCTGCGCGCGGCGAGCTCACCCGCCGAGGGCGCCAGCAGCGGCGAGTAGTCCGCCTCCGTGCGCAGGTTCGGGGCGAGAAAGCCGCCGTAGCGCTCGATCCACGGCAGGGGGGCGCGAGCGGCGGCCAGTTTCTCGACCAGTTCGTCCGCGCGCGGGGTCGCCTGCCGCGTCACCACGATCACGTCACCGCCGACGATCTTCGGCCGCCCCGGCGCGGTGTCCACCGGCGGGAAGGCCACCACCCCGACGGCGTCGTCGATCTCGCGCCCGGACGCGCGGACCGCGCTGCGCACGATCGGTTCGGCGAAGTCGGGCGCGACGACGGCCGCGGCCCGGCGATGCTGGAATACCTCGCGGATGGCGTCGGAGAACTGCCTGGTCAGCGCGACGCCGACGCCACCGGGGAACGCGTGCCGCTGTCCCCAGAGAGTCCCCAGGTGACCGAAGGCGGCCCGCACCGCGGGGTTGTCCCATTCCCGTTCCCGGTGGTTCTTGGAGGCCAATTCGTCGTAGATGCGGGGTGATTCGGCGAGCAGGACGTTCTCGAAGAAATCGGTGAGCACCCAGCCGTCGGCGGCGGCCAGCGCCAGCAGGCGGGTCGGCGTCTGCGCGAGCACCTCCATCCGGTCGACCCAGCCGTCGAGAGTCCATGCCGCCGGTTCGCCCAAGCCGTGGGTGTCGAACTGTTGGCGGTCGAACCACACCAGCGATTTGTCCGCGGCTTTGAACGGCACACCGTAGAGCCGGCTCTCGTAACGCAGCAACAGTTGCCAGGGTTGGGCGTAGCGGGTGCCGAGTTCATCGGCCCACACCGTCTCGGCGACGGGCCGCAGTTTGCCCGCGTCGGCGAGTTCGCGCACCCGCCCGGCCTGCGGAAGCAGCACTACGTCCGGCGCGGAGCGGCCGCCTGCGGTGAACGCGGTGTCGGTGTTGTCGCCGAGGGGGATGACCTCGACCTCGAAGCCGAGGTCCAGCCCGTCCAGGACGGCGTGGAAGGCGGCGAGTTCCTGGCCGCTCCAGGACACGCCGACGCTCACCGCGTCCGAGCTGCCCAGCAGCACCTCCGGCGCGCACGCGGCAGCCAGCGGGAGGACCATTCCCGCTTGCAGCACCGCTCTGCGCGTCCCCATCGACCCCCGATGTCATTGCGTGCCAGTCGAACTCGATTATGCGTCAGAGCCGTCGCGGCGGTGGCCGCTTTGCAAACTCTCGTGCGCGGGCGCGGGCGCCTCTGCTAGCGTCACCGGCATGGAGCGCGCAGCTGTGACGACGACGCCGGAATTCGTCCCGGCGCGCTGATCCACGTTCATTCCAGCCCGGGGCGAGTGCCCCGGGGTTTCGTCTCGTGGTCACTCGCCCTCTGTCGACGAGGAGACCATCATGCCCGACCACCGCGGCCTCGGCCGTGCGCTGAATCTGTTCGACACCGACCCGCTCATCGGCGCGGGATTGCCGTTCTGGCTGCCGGACGGCGCGGCCGTGCGCCACGCCCTCGAGGATTACATCCGCGCCGCCGAACGCCGCGCGGGCTACCACCACGTGTATTCGCCGGTGCTCGGCAAACGTGAACTCTACGAATTGTCCGGACATTGGCGGCATTACCGCGACGAGATGTTCCCGCCGATGGATCTCGGCGGTGAGCAGGTGGTGCTGCGCCCGAGCCTGTGTCCCCATCACGCGCTGCTGTTCCGTTCCCGTTCGCACAGCTATCGCGAATTACCCCTGCGCATAGCCGAATTGGGTGGCATGTATCGCTGCGAGCTCTCTGGCGTGCTGGGCGGATTGGCCCGGGTGCGCGGGATCCAGCTCAACGACGCGCATATCTTCTGCACCCTCGACCAAGCCGCCGGCGAGGTCGCCGCAGCGCTGGCGATGATCGCCGACGCCTATGTCGCACTGGACATCCGCGCCGCCCGCTACCGGTTGTCGCTGCCCGGTCCCGGCGGGAAATACGTTGCCGCTCCGGATTTGTGGGAGCGGTCGATCGCCGTGCTCACCGCCGCCATGGACGAGCGCGGCCTGCGTTACGACGCGGTGAACGGCGAAGCCGCGTTCTACGGCCCGAAGATCGACGTGCAGGTGTGCGACAGCGCGGGACGGGAGTCCACTCTGTCCACCGTGCAGGTCGATTTCCATCAACCGGAGCGGTTCGATCTGCGCTACACCGGAGCCGACGGCGTCGCGCACCGTCCGGTCATGGTGCACCGCAGCATCATCGGCAGCATCGAACGGGCCGTGGCCCATTTGATCGAATGCCACGGCGGCCGGTTCCCCGCCTGGCTGGCGCCGACTCAGGTGGTCGTGCTGCCGGTGACCGAGGCCCAGCACTGCGCGGCCGCCCGATTCGAGCGCCGTTGCCGGGAGGGCGGGCTGCGGGTGGCGGTCGCGCCGCCGGATCGCGGCAGCCTCGCCGCTCGCGTCCGCGAGCACCGGCTCGCGCCGTATCAGGCGATCATCGGCGCCGAGGAACTCACCGCCGACCGTGTGGCGTTGCGGCTGCGTGACGGTCGCCGCCTCGACCCGTTGCCCGCCGCCGAAGCGCTCGACCGCATCGCCGCGCTGCTCGCCGCCCACAGCGCGGCATTGTGGGACGACTGCTGACGGGATCGCGGCGACGGCCCGGGTCGGCATGATGTGAGCCTTGCCACAACGTGGTACGTGCGCGTACCGTACGGGTGGTACATCGAAGTACCACACGAGGAGGTGGGCGTATGCCCGCTGTGCGACTTCCCGACGGGCCATCCACCCCGCCGATCGTGCAGAACCTGCAGATCCTGACCGGGCGCACCCGGACCTGGCGGCGCATGCACGACCGGTACGGATCGGCCTTCACCATCCAGATGCCCCGATTCGGGCGGTCCGTCGTACTCGCAGACCCCGCCGAGATCAAGGCACTGTTCACCGCGAGCGCCGACCTCGTCGACAACATCGACATCAACCTCGGTCAATTCCTCGGCCCCGGTTCGCTGTTCGCGCTCAGCGGGAACGAACACCGCAAGCAGCGCAAACTGCTCACCCCGCCCTTCCACGGCCGCAGGCTGACGGTGTACGAATCGCTCATCGAAGAGGAAGCCGTCCGCGAGATGGCCTCGTGGCCCTCGGGCCGCGAGTTCGCCACGATGGACTCGATGATGCGGATCACGCTGAACGTGATCCTGCGCGCGGTCTTCGGCGCCGAAGGCGCGGAATTCGAGGAACTGCGCCGACTGCTGCCCAGACTCGTCCTGATCGCCTCCGGCCTCGCCGCGATCCCGGTTCCCCAGCGGGCGCTGGGCCGGTTCGGCCCCTGGGCCCGCTTCGCGGCCTACCGCCGCCGCTACGACGAGATCGTCGGACAACTCATCGACCGCGCCGCGAGCGACCGGATCGAGGAGCGCGACGACGTGCTCGCGATGATGCTGCAAGCGCGCTACGACGACGGCTCGGCCATGTCACGCAGTGAGATCGCCGACGAGTTGCTGACCCTGCTCACCGCCGGACACGAGACGACGGCGACGACGCTGTCGTGGACGATCGAGCGGCTGCGCAGGCACCCGGATCTCCTGCGCCGCTTGGTCGCCGAAGCCGACGCGGGCGGATCGCAACTGCGCGAGGCGACGCTGCTGGAGGTGCAGCGCGTGCGGCCGGTCATCGACGCGACCTTCCGGCAGGTCCGGGCCGAAACCCTGCAGCTGGGCCAGTGGACCCTGCCCAAGGGCCAGAAGGTCGTGGCCAACATCCGGTTGATGCACGACAACGAGGAACTCTTCCCGAACGCCCGCGCCTTCGACCCCGACCGGTTCGTCGGCGTCCGCCCGGGCACATTCAGCTGGATCCCGTTCGGCGGCGGCAGCCGCCGCTGCATCGGCGCCGCGTTCGCCACAATGGAGATGAACGTGGTGCTGCGTACGCTGCTGCGCGATTTCACGCTCGAACCCACCGATGCCCGCGACGAGCGCACGCACTTCCGCGGCGTCGCGCTCGTCCCGGCCGAGAAGGGCCGCGCCGTGGTGCACCGCCGCACACCGCCGTCCACTGGGCAAGCACTCGACCGCGCCGCCGAGGCGGCGGTATGAGCGAGCAGTTCGCCGAAGTCGGCCGCGGCGTCACCCTCGCCTACGAGCAGCACGGCTCCGGTGGTGTCCCACTGCTGTTGATCGCCGGATTGGGTCAACAGTTACACGAGTGGCCCGACGGGTTGTGCGAGCTCTTGGTGGCGCGCGGCTGCCGGGTCGTCCGTTTCGACAACCGGGACGCCGGCCGCTCGACGCATGCGAATTTCCCGCCGCCGGCGCCGGTGCGGATGCTGCGGCGGCGCCGGCATCGCGAGCAGTACACGCTGGCCGATCTGGCCGCCGACACCGTCGGATTGCTCGACGCGCTCGAGTTGCCCTCGGCGCATCTGGTCGGCATGTCGATGGGCGGAATGATCGCCCAGACCGTCGCCGCCCACCATCCCGCCCGGGTCGCATCCCCGACCTCGATCATGTCCACCACCGGCGCCGCGCGGGTCGGCCGCCCGGCCTGGTCGACCTGGCGGTTGATGTTCGCCCGACCGGCACGCACCCGCGACGAGCACATCGATCGCGCCGTGCGCATGTACCGGCACATCCGCTCGGCCGGATACCCCTTCGACGAGTCCGCCGTGCGCGCGCGAGCCGCCTGCACCTGGGATCGCGACCCCAGGCCCGCAGCGGGCGTCGGCCGGCAATTGGCGGGCATCCTCAAATCCGGTGACCGGACCCGCGAACTGCGCGCGGTCACCGCCCCGACCTTGGTGCTGCACGGCGACCGTGACCGGATGGTCGCCCCGACCGGCGCCGGCGCCACCGCCCGCGCGATCGCGCACGCGCGCCTGCACACCCTCGCGGGTATGGGCCACGACCTGCCCGCCGCGGTGTGGCCGACACTCGCCGACCTCATCCACGAACACATCCGCACGTCCGAAAGCAGGAGCATCGATGCCCCGCACCCGTAGGCCGTTATCCGGCCGCCCGGTCATGATCACCGGCGCGGCCTCCGGGATCGGCCGCAGCCTCGCCCGGTTGCTTTCGCGCACCGGCTCTCCCGTCGCGATCGCAGATATCGACCAGGCCGGGCTGAAGGAGACGGCCGCGTCGCTGACCGGGCCGGTGCTGACCCGCGTCCTGGACGTGCGCGACGCCGCCGACCAGCTCGCCTTCGCCGACGAAGTCCGCGACTGGCTGTCCGCGCCGCTGGCCGCGGTGTTCAACAACGCCGGTGTCGCGGTCTCCTCCTCGGTGCTCGACGCCGTCGCCGAAGACGACGAATGGCTGCGGCGCATCAACTTCGACGGAGTCGTCAACGGCACCCGCGCCTTCCTGCCCATTCTCGTCGAGCAGGACCACGGCGTGATCGTCAACACCTCCAGCGTGTTCGGGCTGCTGGGCATGCCCAACCAAAGCGCCTACTGCGCGGCCAAATTCGCCGTCCGCGGGTTCACCGACGCCCTGCGCCAGGAACTGCGCGGCACCGGTGTATCCGCGGTGAACGTCCACCCTGGCGGCATCAGCACCAACATCGCCCGCAACGCCCGCGTCCGCAAGGACCCCGAGGGCCGGGGCCGGACGCACGAGCAGATGGCGGCGGAATTCGAGACCATAGCACTGACCACGCCGCAGAAGGCGGCCGAAATCATCCGCCGCGGAGTGGAACACGGCAAGTCCCGCATCCTCGTCGGCCCCGACGCCTACCTGTTCGACGCCCTGGCACGGGTGACACCAACCCACTACTACGGAGTGGTCGCGCTGCTGGAGCGCAGCCTGCGCACCCGGGAACCGAAAGGAGCACGGGCATGAGCGAACACCTCGACGTCCTCATCATCGGAGCGGGCCTGTCCGGCATCGGCGCGGCCCACCACCTGCAGGCCGCCTTCCCGCACCGCACCTACGCGATCCTCGAAGCACGCGACACTCTCGGCGGTACCTGGGACCTGTTCCGCTACCCCGGAGTGCGTTCGGACTCCGACATGCACACCCTCGGATATCGATTCCGCCCGTGGACGCAAGCCGAAGCCATCGCCGACGGTCCCGCGATCCTGCGCTACATCCGCGAAACGGCCGCCGACGCCGGCATCGACCGGTTCATCCGGTACGGGCACCGGGTGACCGAAGCATCCTGGTCCAGCGCCGAGTCACGCTGGAAGGTGTCGGCCGAACACGCTGGCGGCACCCGCGAATTCACCTGCGACTTCCTGCTCGTGTGCAGCGGTTACTACCACTACGACGAGGGCTACACCCCGCAGTTCGCCGGCATCGGCGACTTCCGCGGACAGCTGGTGCATCCGCAGCACTGGCCCGAGGACCTCGATCACGCGGGCAAGCGGGTGGTCGTCATCGGCAGCGGCGCCACCGCGGTCACCCTGGTACCCGCGCTGACCGACACCGCCGCGCACGTGACGATGCTGCAACGCTCCCCGACCTACATCCTGCCCGTGCCCGCCCGCGACGCCCTGGCCAACCGGCTACGCGCACTACTGGGACCGAAACGGGCCTACACCGTGGTCCGATGGAAGAACGTACTGGTCAGCACACTGATCTACCAGCTGAGCCGACGGCGGCCCCGACAGATGCGCAGATTCATCCGCAACCTGACCGTCAAGCAACTGCCCGCAGGCTACGACGTCGACACCCATTTCAAACCCGTCTACCAGCCGTGGGATCAGCGGCTGTGCCTGGTGCCGGACGGCGACCTGTTCCGCGCGATCCGCGACGGCCGCGCCACGGTGGTCACCGATCGCATCGACCGGTTCACCGCGACCGGGCTGCGCCTGGCATCGGGCCGCGAGCTCGACGCCGATGTGGTGGTGACCGCGACCGGGCTGCGACTGCTCGCGCTCGGCGGCCTGCGCCTCACGGTGGACGGACACGAGGTCGCACTGCAGCACACCATGGCCTACAAGGGCATGATGCTCAGCGGAGTGCCGAATTTCGCGTTCACCATCGGCTACACCAACGCGTCCTGGACGCTGAAAGCCGATCTGGTCAGCGAATTCGTCTGCCGACTGCTGCGGCACATGGACGCAGGCGGCTACCGGCAGACCACCCCGTGGCCCGACCCCGCCGTGACACCCACACCGCTGCTGGACTTCCGAGCCGGTTATGTATTGCGCGACATCGACCGATTCCCCAAAGCGGGTTCGCGGGCTCCGTGGCGGCTGGGCATGAGCTACGCCCACGACGTGCTCACCCTCCGCTACGGCCGCATCGATGACGGCACCATCCGCTTCA
Organism: Nocardia sp. NPDC004260; assembly: GCF_053603155.1. Lineage (NCBI taxonomy): Bacteria > Bacillati > Actinomycetota > Actinomycetes > Mycobacteriales > Nocardiaceae > Nocardia > Nocardia sp. NPDC004260. The sequence continues at coordinate 35,385 of NZ_JBSGEZ010000064.1, forward strand.
CCCGTGGCGGCACACCCTCCGACGACGACCAGGCGATGGCATCGGCACACGATTCCGGGCTCCACGGCCTGACATCCGGCCGCGGACTCGGGCCGCACGCGACGAACCGAAAGGAGTAACTAACCTGATTCTCGTGACCCGCGCCGCGCCCGTACCCCGCACCTCCGCCGACAACGGCACGGATTCGGGGTTCCGCCGCCGCCTGCTCGACGCCATGGCCGCCGCCGTGCGCGAACGCGGCTACCAGGACTCGACCGTCGCCGACGTGGTTCGTTATGCCCGCACCTCGCGCCGCACCTTCTACGAGCACTTCACCAGCAAACAGGACTGCTTCATCGCCCTGCTGACCGAGCACCACAAGGACATGATCGAGCAGATCGATGCCGCGGTCGACCCGCACATGGCTTGGCGCACCCAGGTGCGCCAAGCCATCGAAGCGTGGATACGCACCGCCCAACAAGAGCCCTCCCTCACGCTCAGCTGGATCCGTGTCGTTCCCGCCCTCGGTGACGACACGCGGCAGTTGCAGCGCGAGGTCGGCGAGTCGTTCGTGGCACTCATCCAGAAGCTCGCCGACACACCCGAATTCGCGGCCGCCGGACTACGGCCACCGTCCCGCCAAGTGGCGACCATCCTCTTCGGCGGCTTCCGCGAACTCATCGCCACCACCGTGGAAGACGGCGACGACATCGCCGACATCATCGACGTGGCAGTCGAATCCGCGATCGGGCTGATCGGCCCCCACCGCTAGCGCCCGGCCACGCTCACCGCGCGGCGTCGACGAACGCCCCATCGGTCAGCACCGGCACCACCCCGCTGCTGTCGAGTTCGGTGGCCGCCGCGACATCCTGCGCGAACCCGCCCTCGGCGAGTTCGCGGCCGGAGGCGCAGTCCCGGATCAGCGCCGCGACATCGGCGATCCCGCCGTACGCCACCGCGGCGGCGTGCGCTTCCGGAGACAGCGGCCCGGCTGCGCTTCGCGCCAGTGCCGCGGCGACCGCCCCCGCACCGAGCCAGTCCTCCACCGCGGGACGCAGCCCGTCGCGGCCAGGCCAATGCTCACCTGCCGCGATCACGGCGACCGGCTGCCGCGCGCTTCCCCAGCCCCGCCCGGCGATCCAGCGAGCGACCGCGCTCGCGTTGCGCAGGCACGCCGCGACAACCGGCACACCGCTGACGGCCGCGGAGATGGCCGAACCATTGGGCGAGGGCAACACGAGCCGCTCGGCGACCGGCGCGCACCGCAACGCCGCCGGAGACAGCGACCACGGCTGCCGCTCGGACACCGCTCGCCGCCCTACCGCCAGCTCCGCGCCGTGCCGCGCGGCGAACTCCGCGGCACCGCCGTCCCACCACGGATAGGGCAGCACTCGCGTCCCCGCTTCGACAGCGACCGACACCGACGTCGTGAACGACAGGACGTCGACCACCACCACACACGCGCTCCCCGCCCCCAGCGCCATCGCACCGGCCAGCCCCCACTCCAGCCGCACCCCCCACGGCCGCTGCCGCGCCCACTCCGCTATCTCCGCCACGAACTCCCCTCCCGATCGACGCTGCCGAGGTCTGCACCGAATGGCGCTGTCCGCCGCTGGACCTGGGCGAACGCGTACTCGCCCCGCATGGAACGGGTCACCGCCGCCCGGCACCGCGCATTCGGCGACCGGCGCTCGGCTCAGCCCTGCTTGGGCCGATCGGGCCGGTAGAACCACTCCTCCAAACCGAAATCCTCCCGGATCTTCTTCTGATTCACGAGGAACTGCTTGGTTCCCGTCAGCAACTGGATGCCCAGCGGCGCGAAGAGCTCGTCGGGTATGTAGCTCTCACGCGCGGTGGCACGCACCACCGCTTCCGGCGATTTCGACTGGGACACCTCGTAGTTCACGTAATCGTCCCAATGCGCCTTCGCATACCGGTTGGCCTCGACGATCACCGACTGCCACGCGGTACCGAACTGCGGATGGCTGTCGAGGAAGTCCTGGCTGCTCACCGAGGAACTGGTACCCGCGAGATCGGGATGGTTGTCCTGAATCGAGTCGACCTGGTGGAAACCCTTGGCCAGGAACGCGTGGAAGAACGACGACGGGTTCACATCCGGCAGCGCGACCGCCGCGATATCGCCGCCGTTGAGCGGAGCCTCCGCGTCGGTGGCCAGCAGATGCACCAGCTGGGCCTGGATGCCCTCGGCCTGCAACGCACCCTGCAGATACCGATCGATGTAGGAGCCGGACTGCACGCCGATCTTCTTGCCCGCCAGATCCTTCAGCGTCCGGATCGCCGGATCCTTGGCCACCACGCCCGCGTTGTAATTTACCGCCGCGATGGCCAGCAGTCGCGTCTTCAACCCGCTGCCACGCGCGACCAGAGCGGGCGTGTCACCGTAGGTGGCGACGTCGAGGCGGCCGCCGACCAGCGCCTGGTTCAGGTCGGGACCGTTGGGGAAGCTGTAGACCTCGATGGCGTCCACCCCCAGCGGCTTCAGCGCGGGCAACAGGGCTCCGCGCTGATGGGCGAAGCCGACCGGCCCGGTCAGCACGTTGCCGGTGCCGATGGTGCCGATGCGGAGGGTCTTGATCTCGGCGCGGGTCGCCGAGCCCGCGTCGTCCGACCCGCAGCCGGTGACAACCAGCAGCAGGGCGGACACGACAGCGGGCACGATCAGCCGGAGTATGCGCATGATTCGCTTTCGTTGTTCAGAGTTCCGACAACCGCGGCGGCGGAGTGCCGTGCGGCAGACGCGGCCCCACCGCGACCAGACTGCCCGGTTTGCGGCCGCGGCCCCAGCCCAGCTCTTCGCGGTAGCGGCCGATGTGCTCGCCGCGCACGGCGTCGTGATCGGCCAGCGGCGTCGACTCGGGGTCGACGTACAGCGCGTCCGTGGGGCAGTAGGCCTCGCACATGAAGCAGGTCTGGCAATCGGATTGCCTTGCGATGACCGGGATTCCGCTGTCGGTGCGGTCGAAGACATTCGTGGGGCACACGTCCACGCATTTGTCGCAGGCGATGCAGTCACCAGCGCGCAAGATCTCGATCATCACGCCACCGCCGAAGTGGTCGCCGCCGCGGACGTCGCCGTCCACACCTCGTCCAGCCCGCCGGACAGGATGTGATGGTGCTGCTTCGGGTCCAGATCCGGGTGATCGGCGCGCTTGCTCATCCCGCGCGTCTCCGTCCGCGCCAGCGTCGACCGGTACATCAACCGTCCCACGGCGGTGATGGCCGCGGCCTGCCGGGCACGCACCCGCTCGTCCCCCGTGCCGCCGCCCAAGCCGCGGGTGGCCTGCTCCCACACGCTGTCCAGCCGCTCCAGCGCAGGCCCGACCCGGTCGCCGTGGCGCAGGTAGTTCTTCTCGAACGGGATCAGCTCCTGCTGCGCGGCTTCGACCACGTCCGCCGCCCGGACCGACTCGGCGCTCTCCGGCCGCAACCCGGTGCGCCCGGCACCGCGCAGATCGGCACTCCGCGCCCCACCGGAGCTCAGCGCGAACAACGCCGCGCCGCGGCCCGCCCAACTGCCCGACGACATCGCCCACGCCGAATTGTGGCTGCCGCCACCGGTGAAACCGCCACAGATCCGTTCCCTGGTCGCCGCGTCACCCGCCGCGTACAAGCCCGCGACCGAGGTGGCGCAGTCGTCATCGACCACATCGATGCCGCCGGTGCCGCGCACGGTGCCCTCGGCGAGCAGATCCACCTCGAACCGGTCGGTGAACGGGTCGATACCGCGCCGATCGAACTGGAGTTGGGACACCTTTCCGTAGCGAACTCGCAACCTGGCAGGCGCTCTACAACCGATCTAGCACCTCGTACCCAGGGCTGTTCACCCGCGGTCGGCGGTCCGCTGGCGGGAGGTGGTCGGCATGAGCGACATCCTGCCGCCGATTTTGCCCGGTGGAAGTCCGCGGCTTGCCGCAGCTCCCGCACTGACGAATTACCGGAATGATCGCCCGCTGACGACGCTCTATCAGCGCCCGCCTCGGCAAGAGCCGCAGTGGCTTTGCAGCGTTCGCCGTGTGGACGCCGGAGGCGGGGTGATCGAGAAGAGACTTCTACCTGCTCTTGGTTGGCGCCCCGGCGGGCGTCTCGGGTATGAGCTCGAGGGCACGATGGTCATCGTCGGGAGCTTCGGGGATCCCGAACTGTGGATTACGGCCGCTGGTGACCTCCGGCTGCCAGCCCGATTCCGTCGCAAGGCTGGTTTCAACACCTCCGATCGGATCCTCTTGGCGGCGCACCTCACAGAAGGCATTCTTCTCATGTTCGGCCCTGGCGCTGTCGATGAGATGATCACGCGGCAACGGCGGACAGCGACTCCCTCGGGGGGCGGCCGATGACATCGTCAGTGTCCAGCGTCGAAGTGCAGACCGCCCAATTGCTTCTCGAGCGACTGGGAGTCAGCCTCGAGGACCTCGTGTCCGCTCAGTCGAGACGCACCGTACCGACTTTTGCCGAGTATGTGCCAGTCGTCCATGCGGCCATGTCACCCGGCGCCACCCGCGACAACTACATGTCCTACTGGAAGAAGGTTGTCGAGGTGTGGCCGGATCGCCGACTCGATGAGCCATCCATCACGGAATTCAAACAACTCATCGGCAACTTTCAGGCGCAACGCAACATCCGGCGCAGCGATCGCGCCGGATATGGCATCGCAAGAATGTCAATAAGCGCCCTCCGTTACCTATACCGGCACGCGGTCGAGGACAATCTGATCCGTTCTGCGGACAATCCCGCAACCCGATTGGTCAAGCCAAGGATGCGCTCTTCGAGCCGGGGAGCCATACCGACCGGTCGACTCTCGGAGATCAACCGTGTCGCGGCCGAGTATGGCGATGAACCTGAATTGACCACACTGATTCTGCGAATGTGCACCGAAACCGCCTGTCGACGAGGCGGCATCCTGGCCTTGAGGAAGCAGGATTTGGATCCGGACCAATGCCTCGTTCGGCTTCGCGAGAAGGGCGACACCGAGCGCTGGCAACCTGTATCACCGACTCTGATGCGGGCGCTACTGGACCACCACGCATCCCGCGCTCACTTGCGGAGCGGGAAAAGTCGGCTAGCAGGAAACGGCAGACCGATCAGCAGGAAAGCTGACGAAAGACTGTTCCGCTACAAGAACGGCGATCCGATCACTGCGATGCGATTCGACATCATGTGGCGGCAGATCGGCGAGCAGCTACCGTGGGTGAAGCAGCAAGGAATCACGTGTCACTGGCTGCGTCACACCACGCTGAGATGGGTAGAGCGGAATTTCGGTCATGCTGTCGCCAAGGCTTTTGCCGGACACGCCGACAACCACAGTGACGGCGCCACCTCGATCTATACCCGCGCAACTCGCGAAGAGGTGGCTTACGCCGTGTCGGTCTTGACCGGAGAACCGCACCCAGTGGCTCCCCAGGTCGCCACTGCTTACACGGAGGAACTTTCAAGGTGAATATCTCCGCCCGCGATCCGGACCCGACTACCAGCTCAGGGCCCCAGCCGGCTTGGAAAAGGCGACACACGCCATGGCTGCTGCGTCGGCGTAGGCGCCGCGATGATGCACTGGATCCGAATGAGCTTGCTCGCCGCCTAGCGGCGGCGAAGGCGTGTCTGCCTTCTCTGCAAGATCCTGCGCTGTACGACGCGTACGCCGAAGGCGAGCTCGATGCCGAGCAAAGGCTGCATCGATGGATTCGGGCGCGGGACCGCCGCGATCGTCAACGCCAGGTTCGCCGGGAGCGCGCATCAAAGAATCGCTCGCGGCGCACCGCGGAGCGGATTCGCGCGAGTGAGCAGCGGGAGCTGCGGTGGCATGCTCGCGCTCGGGCCGAGCGTCGTCGTGCCACCAGCGCGGATGCGTTGGAGGGCATGCTGCACCGTCGCGCGACGTGGTCGTCGTTGCGGCTGCGGGCGGTCATCGTGGTCGGGCTGGTGTGGTCGGCGGTGAACGTCGGACGCAGCCTCGCGCCCGAAGGCGGGCCGACAGGCCCGTCGTGGTGGCTGTTGTGGCTGCTGTCGTTCGGGATCGAGGCGATGATCTCGGTGCCGATCCTGGAAGTGATGGCACAGGCCGCGACCGCTGCACGGCTGGGTGTGACGGTCGAGCGCCGCAGGATTCTGCTGTTCGAGGCGGGCCTGTTGACCGCAACAGTCGGCCTCAACAGTGCGCCTCATCTCGCGGCAGGAGACCTCGGCCGCGCCGCCGAGTATGCGGTCGCGCCGGTGATGGTGGTTGTCCTGATGTGGTTGCACGCCTGGCTGGCTGCCCGCTACGCCTGGCTCATCAACATGGTCAGCCCAACCGACACCCTGGACGATACGTCGGGCTCCACAGATCGTGCGGACGGTGATCATGGCACGGATCGGACCATGGGTCTTCTGCATGTGGACGACTCCCCCGTTTCGGTCATGGCGCAGACCACCGCATCCCCTGCGCATGCGACCGGCCTGGTGGCGTCGACCACCGAACCTTCCGTGGGTTCGGTCCAAGCGCCGCCTCACAATCAGGCGCTGCCGCGGCAGCAGGTGGAGAAACCGGAGCGGGTGCTGATCGATGTGTCAGAGCCTGACCAATGCTGTCGCATCGCACGGGAGTTGGTGCGCGGCAGATTGACTCAGAAGCCAGAGACGGAGATCGAGGAGCTCCTGCGGCTTGCTGAGCGTGGGGTGAACGTCAACGCGATCGCGACCGAACTGAGTCGGATCACGGGCGTCAGGTGGACCCGCTCGACGGTCGATCGCATCGTGGGTCGCGCCGAGTCGATGGGCTTCGGAATCGGATCCAGGCAGGGGGTGGGGCCCGCGGTCACCTCCGCTTAAAGCGACGGCCTGGGTGCGCGTGTTAGTCGCACACTACGCCGCGCACCCCCGCGCTCTCGTGAGCCACAGCTCACTACAACTCCAGATATGACGAAGGCCCCCAGCGGCAACTGAGGGCACTTCTGAAACACAACCCGAAGGTTGCTCATGAAAGGCACCTCCGAGGGTAGCGCACGCCCTGCCACGGCATCAAACGCCGCCAACGGCACAGCGACCATCGCCCACCGGCCACCCCCGCAGCTACCCCCAACAACCATATGGTCGCCGTCCGCGCGGCGGCCGCAGCGGCCCTGTCACGAGACGAGGCCGCATAGAGGAACCCTCCACGATTTCAGGGGATTGACATACCGTCCGCTGGCCGGTCGAACGCAGCCTCGCATGGCTGCACGCCTTCAAACGCCTACGCATCCGCTACGAACGCCGCGCCGACATCCACCAAG
>NZ_JBSGEZ010000065.1:0-42062 GCF_053603155.1 Nocardia sp. NPDC004260
AGGTCGCAGCCGCGGACGCCGAGGAACGCGGAGCGGACCGGCGTTTCTTCGACGGGTTCCAGCTCGAGATCCGGTCCGAACTGCCCGATCTTGCGACGCGGCGGATGCAGGAACTGCTTCCAGGAGCCCGGCCCGGCCGAATGGGCGAACACCGCCGCGTCGTCGCGGCGGCGCAGCCGATACCGGCCGGGCGCGGTCTCCACACCCCACCCAGCGGGCAGTCGCCTGCCGGAGTCCAGTTCGTCCAGGACGATCGCGCCATCGCGCACCTGCGGACCGATGACGCGGTATCCCCGGTCGCGCAGCACGTCCACCAGACGATCCAGACCAGCACGATCGATCACCACGGTGTCGTCAGGCATGGTCGAGACCCCTGTCCGATCAGATATAGCCGTCCGTTTCCGAGTCTCGTCAACCGGGAGATGCACCACGAGGGACCAAGGTCCCGAATCGCGATTGCCGACGGCATCGGGCCCAGCGGCGACGCTCCAGAGGCCCGGCTTGCACTCCCTCGAGTGGTCTTTGGTCCCTGCTCTCGAGGACGATCAGCCGCATTCGAGCCTGTGCTACGGCTCATACCGTTGAGTCGGCGCCCGGCTGGGTGCTACGCGACCACAGGCTCGGGAGGCCCTCATGACAGAGCAGCGATTCGACGACCCGCATCACCTCGCCACGGCGAAAATCGTTGTCGGCGTGGACGGTTCGGACGGGTCGTGGACCGCCCTCCGGTGGGCGGCGCGGTTCGCGGCCGACCGCGGACGCGAACTCGAGATCCTCCACGGCATGGACGCGGTGGGCAACGACTGGGTACTCGGCGACTACGAGGTCGTGATCCCCTCGGTCCTCGACGTCATCCGGCAACAGGGACAGGATGTGGTCGCCCGGGCCGAACGCGTGGCCCGATCGGTCGCACCCGAGTTGCGTATCTCGTCTCGCGCGACCACCGACACCGGGAAGCAATTGCTGATCGAGCACAGCGCGGAGGCGTACGCGGTCGTGCTCGGTGCGACCGGGAACGCAGGGACGTTCGCCCACCTCGGCTCCACGCTGCTGGCCGTGACCGCTCACGCGCGCGGCGCGGTGGTCGTCGTGCGGACCGACCCCGACGCCGACGGCACGGTCCACACATCCGGACCGGTGGTGGTCGGCGTGGACGGCAGCCCCGTCGGCGACGCGGCTATCGAGGCAGCCTTCACCGAAGCGGCCGAACGCGATGTCGAACTCGTCGCCGTCCATGTGTGGAGCGACTGGGACTCCGGGCGGTTCGCCGGTCACGCCCACCGGGCCGAGGCCGAACTCGACAACATCGAGCGGGCGGTTCTCGCCGAGCGTGTCGCGGGGTGGCAGGAGAAGTTCCCCGAGGTTCGCGTCGCACGGAAGGTCGAGGTTTCCGCGCCGGCGTCGCACCTGCTGTCCTGGTCGAACGTGGCGCAGTTGCTGGTCGTTGGCAGTCGCGGCCGGGGTGGTTTCGCGGGCATGCTGCTCGGTTCCACCGCCAATACTCTGGTGCAGCATGCCTCGTGCCCGGTCATGGTCGTCCACCCGCGATGACCGAGGGCGGGCAGAGGTCGGTGTGGCTTCGACGCACACGGCGGTAGCCGCCACGGTGCTGCCCGTCGGATCACGGCGGACCGTGTGATATCGGGAGGCGAGTGCCGATGGCGGCGACGGATCAGTGGCCGTGGCCGCGCATCCTCGGCGCGGACGGCCCGGCGGCAGTGATCTGTATCCGGTTGGCGGTGGGGCTGGTGTTCCTCAGTGAGGGGATTCAGAAGTACCTGTATCCGGACAAACTGGGGCCGGGCCGGTTCGACAAGATCGGCATCCCCGCGCCGACGTTCTTCGCGAACTTCGACGGTGTCATCGAAATCGCTTGCGGCGTCATGATCGTCATCGGACTGCTGACCCGCTTCGCCGCGCTGCCGTTGCTGGTCGATATCAGCTTGGCGATCGTCTTCACCAAGTTGCGTGAGCTGCGCCCGGGCGGGTTCCAAGGAGTGGAAGGCTTCTGGGGAATGGTCCACGACGCGCGCACCGATGTCGCGATGTTGCTCGGGTTGATCTTCCTGATCTGGGCCGGGCCCGGCCGCTGGTCACTGGATGCGTGGCTCACCCGCCGTGCTCGGCACGAGGTCCCTGCGTAGTCCCGCCGTACGAGCATGCGGGTGACTTCGAAATATTGCGGTCGCAGCCTTCAGCTGAGCTGCTCAGCTAGCCCACAAATCCTTTCGGACAGTGGTCACTGTCATGCCCCCGACATGGCGGGTCTGGCTGCGCCGTGTGGGCCATCCATTGCCCTCTTGATTCATGGTGTTTCAACATTCCGCCCTATTGGCAGAAGTTGCCCAGTGTGCCTGCCTCGCACATGAATCATCCTCTGCCGGAACAGTTTTCGAAACCCGACGAGGCATGTATACAATCCGATCCGGTACGGCGAGGCCCGGCTGATACTTCGGCGAGGAACGCCGAGCGCGAACCCTCGGGTGAAAAGGAGACATCATGTCCGGACTGGAGTTCGCGACTCTACGTGATCAGGTGGCCGCGCTGCAGACGAAAACCATCTCGGCCACCGAACTGCTCGAGCTGACCATCGCGCGGATCGAAAAGTTCGACGACAAAGTCAACGCCGTTGTGGTGCGGGATTTCGACCGCGCCCGCGCCGCCGCGAAGCACGCCGACGCGGCGCTGGCGCGCGGTGAGCGCGCACCGTTACTCGGCGTGCCGGTGGCGGTGAAGGAATCCTTCAATGTCGCGGGTCTGCCGACGACGTGGGGATTTCCCGATGCGAAGGATTGGCAGCCTGCCGAGGACGCGGCGTTGGTGACGCGGGTGAAGGGTGCGGGTCGGGTCGTCATCGGCAAGACCAATGTGCCGCGCGCCCTGCACGACTGGCAGTCCTACAACGACATCTACGGCACAACCAACAACCCGTGGGACCTGACACGCTCGCCCGGCGGCTCCTCCGGCGGCTCGTCCGCCGCACTCGCGGCAGGGTATGTCTCGCTGGCGCTCGGCTCCGACATCGGCGGCTCGCTGCGGGTACCAGCGCATTTCTGCGGCATATACGCCCACAAGCCGTCACGGACGCTGCTGCCGGGTCGGGGAAATACGCCGCCTCGGACGCCTGCGTTGCCAGCTCCGCAAGACCTCCCCGTGGTCGGGCCCATGACACGCAGTGCTGCCGACCTGACGTTGGCGACCCTGTTACTCGCCGGCCCCGACGAGGTGGAAGCGGTCGCTTACAAGCTTGCGCTGCCACCGCCGCGCAGCGCCGTGTTCGACGACTTCCGGGTGCTGGTCATCGACACTCATCCGTTGTTGCCGACGTCGACCGTCATCCGCGATGGGTTCGACCGGATCGCTCGAGGGCTCGAAAAGGCTGGTGCCGCAGTCGCCCGGGACAGCGCGCTGCTGCCCGACCTCACATTGACGGCGAACACCTACCTGACCTTGCTGATGTCGCAGTTCGGCGCGGATGCGCCAGTCGATACCTACCGAGCGCTCCAAGCCGCCGTCGCCGACATTCCGCCGAACACCGACCGTCCGGAGGATGTCATCCGCCGAGCGTTCGTGGCCGGCCACGGCGACTGGATCAGGGCCGACCGCGTCCGCATCGGCCTGGCCGACAAGTGGCGACGCCTGTTCGACGAATTCGACGTGGTGCTGTGCCCGATCACGCCGACGCCTGCCTTCCCGCATGACCATTCGGACATGGACACTCGCACTATCGACATCGACGGCACCACACACCCGTATAACTACCACTTGGTGTGGGCGAGTATCGCGACACTGCTCGGGCTACCGTCGACCGCAGCACCGATCGGGCGCTCACCCGAAGGGCTGCCCTTCGGCATGCAGATCATCGGCCCCTATCTCGAAGACCACACCACGTTGCGGTTCGCAGAGTTGATCGAGCAGGAGTTCGGCGGATTCAGCCCTCCGCCCGGTTTCGTATGAGTTAGGTCGGCCCCGCCGCTCGAGGGAGAGCCGACCTCGCTGACGTTCTCGGCGACAGCGCTGGGGTAACACCCGAGCACGTCGAGCCACCGCCCGAGAAGTATCTGAAAGTTCGCTCACGTCGCGGGCTCGAAGGGTGCGCTGATCGGATCCGGTGACGAACCGGTAAAACCGCTGTGCGCGTCGGCTGGAGCGGTAGCGTTGTTCCGGCACTCGGCTTTGTGCCTGCGCCCGGCTTTCGCCGGGACGACGGGATGGCGATCGCTGGAGGAGTGGTGGCCCGGGTATTCATCAGTCACGCCGGCGCAGACCGGGCGTGGGCCGACGAGATCCACGGTTGGCTGGTCGCGGAGCGGCACGAGGTGTTCCTGGACCAGCATCCGGTCGACGGCCTGGCCGCGGGGGAGGAATGGGAGCAGCGGCTCTACGAGCGTTTGCGATGGGCCGACGCGGTGGTCTGCGTCATCACCCCGACCTACCTTCGATCTGCCTGGTGCGCAATCGAAATCGGCATCGCGAAAACCCTCGGGAGCAGATTGCTACCAGTGCGTGCGGCGGCGGGCGCGACACATCCGCTGCTGAAATCGATCCAGCAGCCCGACGCCGTGGCCGATGCCGAGGCGGCGCGGGCTGGACTGGCGCGATCGTTGCGAACACTGGACGAGGGCGGGGGATCGGGCTGGCCGGACGACCAGTCGCCGTACCCGGGCTTGGCGTCGTTCGAGCGCGCGCAGCACCGGGTCTTCTTCGGGCGGGCACGGGAGGCGAGCGCGATCGCTGAGCGATTGCGCGCCCCCGCCCTCCGATCCACCCCCTCGGTCTTGCTGGTCATCGGACCGTCAGGGTGCGGCAAGTCCTCCCTGGTGCGCGCCGGTGTCATTCCGTTGATCGCGGATGAAAACTATTGGCTGCCGCTGGAGCCGATGACGCCCGGCGCGGACCCGGCGGGTGCGCTTGCCCGGACGTTGGCGATCGCCGGGCGACGGACCGGACTCGACTGGCAGCTGTCGTCGGTGCGCGACCGCCTGGCGAAAGACGGCTTGCGAGACGTCTCGGATGAGATATTGATCGCGGACGAGTCGAGCCGCCGACGCAAACTGCTGTTGGTGGTCGACCAATTCGAGGAATTGTTCCGACGCGCCGAGCCCGCGCAGCGCGCGGAGTTCACCGAACTGCTCGCCCCGGCGATCGGCGGGCCCGTGCAAGTGCTGGCCACCTTGCGGACGGAATTCTTGGACCAAATGATCGTCGATCCTGCGATGAGCGCCTTGTCGACCGAGACGTATCCTTTGCGCCCACTGCGGAAAGACGGACTCCGGGAGGTCATCGAACGGCCTGCGCGGGTGGCCGGTTTCCGCATCGACGACGGCCTCGTCACCGAACTGCTCGCCGACACCGACAGCGGTGAGGCGCTGCCCTTGCTGGCATTCGCGCTGGAGCGACTGGCCGACGGTGTGCACCGCGGTGGGACGCTCTCATTACAACGCTACGACCAAACCGGCGGCGTGCGAGGCGCGCTGGTCCGTCAGGCCGAAGTGGCGCTGGCGGAAGCCCGCGCGGCTACCACCCTCACCGACAGTCAGATCATCGATGTGATGCTGCGCCTGGTCACCGTCGACGAACGGGGTGTGCCCACCCGCGCGCGGATACCGCGCGACGAGCTGACCGAAACCGACGCCACGGTCATCGACGCGTTCGTCACGCAACGACTGCTCACCATCGATGAAGAAGACAGACGAATCGTCGTCTCGGCGGCGCACGAAGCGTTTCTGCAACACTGGCCGCTACTGCGAGACGCGATCGAGGAGGAGGGCAAGGCGCTGCGCGCCCGCCGCGCGATCGAGAACGCCGCCGCCGACTGGACTCAGGACCGAGCGGCGACCAGGCTCTGGGAGGGCGGACGACTGGAGTCGGCGATGGACGACACCGGCGCACGCATGCGCGTCCAACGCAGGCCGAATCTGCGCACGTGGCCACCGCGCCTACGTCGACTGGCGACCAACCGTGTCGACCTCAGCTCCAGTGCGAAGGAATTTCTCGAGCGCAGCTATCGCAGAGATCGCTTCCGGCGTGGGCGCGCTACGGTCGTGCTGTCCACTCTGCTCGTCGCCGCGCTGGTCGCCGCGACGATCGCGGTGATCCAGCAGCGCAAGGCTGTCGACCAGCAACGCACAACTGTCGCACGCGCGCTGCTCACGGATGCGCAAGGCCTGTTTCAAGCCGAACCGCGCACTTCGATCCGTCTCGCGCTGGCTGCCGACACCATCCACCCAAGCGTCGAAACCCGCAATTGGCTGCTGGACTGGCTCGCCACCACCTACTACGGCGGTACGCTCGAAGGCAACGGACGAGACGTGAGCCATACCGTGTTCTCCCCGGACGGTCACATGCTCGCGGTACAGACCTATGACGGCGTCATCGCACTGTGGGATCTCACAGATCCGCGCGGACCGCGCCGGTCCGGCGACCCGCTGACCGGCCCGAGTACCCTCGCGGAGCCTGTGTTTTCACCGGACGGACGCCGACTACTGACCGGTGCGGGGATCGATATCGACGCCAGGAACGCCAGACTCGGCATGGTCTCGCACGATCACACCTTCGACGGAAACGGCCTGGAAGGCGTCCTGGAGTGGGATGTCAGCGATCCGAGCCATCGGCTGGTCGGCAAACGCCTGCTGCCGGATATCGATGAGAAGACACGAATGGTGCTGGACTCCGGTGGGGCCTTCGGGGTCACTTTCGGCTGGACTCAGCCGACGCGGCTGTGGGACTTCACTGGTCCGCCGCGACCGGTGACGCTGGCACCCCCGGAACAACACGCCGATGCGGTCGCCATTTCGCCCGATCGGCGGACACTCGCCACCGGTGTTCCCGGAGGTGTATTGCTGTGGGACATTTCTGATCTCGGCACACCACACCAGATCGGGAGAATCGAAGTCCAATTGCCCGGACGATCGCCACTCGGCCCCGACGGACTTGCCTTCTCACCAGGCGGGGGAATCTTGGCGGTCTATCTGGACTTCGCCGGGCTCACCCGCTGGGACGTGGGGGATCCCACCCACCCGCAACAGCTGGGTGCGGCTATGCGAGCGACCCGCCATTTCGCATTCGCGCCGGCGGGTCGACTCGCCGTAGCGTATGGCAACGCGGCATACCTTTACGATCTCGATGATCCAGCAAACCCGCGACAGTGGCGCGGGGCCTGGGTCGGCCAGCCGAGCGATGTCAGCGCCGTGGGGGTCGCCAGCACCGGCCGAGTTGCCACCGGTGCTCGTGATGGTCGCGTCACATTGTGGGACAGCGAATTTCGTGTTCAGCCCAAGCCTGCCGGACCGTCGTTGCACGGAAGTTTCGATAGGAAGAGGCCACCCTGTTGTGTCACCACGGTCGGTGACCTGATGGCGATCGGCGGCGCCAACGGCAACGTCGACCTCTGGGATATCTCGAACCCGCGAGTCCCGCTCCGACTCGCCACCTGGAATGCCGAGCACGTGGATTTCTCGAGGAACGATCGCCGACTGTCGGCGGTCGCCCTGTCCGCTGACGGCAAGACGGTGGCCACAGGCGGGCCGGACCGGACGGTATCGCTGTGGGACATCAGCGACCGCGCCCATCCTCGCCGTCTCGGGCCACCTCTGACCGGGCTCGGCGGAATCGTGCGGGCGATCGTGTTCACACCGGACGGTTATCGCCTCGCCGCGGGCTCCGACAAGAACTCTCTGGTGTGGGACATCAGCAAGCGGGAAGCACCGCGTCGGATGGGGCGCGGGTTGCGCGGCCGTCCGGTAACAGGACTGACATTCACCGATGGCCGCCTATTCGCCCTCGGCTGGAACGGCGGGGATGCCGCCTTATGGGACCTCACGAATCCCGATGAACCGTCGTTGGCCGGCACGGCACCCACCAGAGTGATGGTCGGTAGGCTCGCGTACTCGCCCGCCGCGCGAGTCCTGGTCACGAGCAGTACGGACAAGACCATACAGCTCTGGGACATGAAGGATCTCGCACATCCGCGTCGCCTCGGCGACCCGCTGCGGGACACCATGGGTGGCGATGCAGACGTGATCTTCGATCAGACCGGCCGCCTGCTCGCGGAACTGGGGTTGGACGGGAGGATCCTTCTGTGGGATATCACTGACCCCGCACGTCCAGTACAAGTCGGCGACCCGATCGACGCCAGGGCCGATGCGGTGGCCGGTGCCCAATTGAGCACGGACGGCGACACACTGGTCGCGGTGTACAGCGACGGCCCAGCGGTCATCTGGGACTTGAGCGCGCTGAACGAATTGCGTCGACGAACGGTCGAAATCGCCTGCGCGACTGTGGGCACGGGGCTCGATCCCGCCGGCTGGCAGCAATATGTCCCGACGATCGAATACCGCCGGACTTGCCCGTAGCGTTTACGGCTTGCGTGTCAGCCGCACCGCCCGGCCACCATTTCTGTCAGTAATGAGGATCTCGCCGTGCGGATCGACGGCGATCCCGCTGATCGCGCCGAGCTCGGCGTACGGCAACCGAATCGGCGCCGTCGATCCGGCCGGAATCCGCCACAATCTCCCGTCCTGTGTGGACGCGCCGACCATACTGGCCGTGTCCGGAATCCAGGCGTTGTCGGCCAGCAGCAGCGCTCCGTCGTGATCGAAGGCGAGCGCGGCGACCGCTTCGCCGGCAGGTAGCGGCGTTTCGGCGGGCGTCACCGACCCCGGCGGGATACGCAGCAGTCTGTTGACCGGGGCGGTGCTAGTCACCACCAACTCGCCGGCGTCCGAGACCGTGATCGGCGCACCGAGGTGATCGACCGTCAACAGCACAACCTGCGTACTGGAGCCTGCCGGGAACTTCAAGATGCGGGCATTGTCCGGGTCGGTGATGTACACATTCCCCGTACGGTCGACCGCGACGCCGGCTCCGTTCGCACGTTCGGAGCTTTTCAGGTCGGCCGCGCCGAACCCCACCAGCGGCAACGGCGCGACATTTTTCGTGTCGGCCGCCACCTTCAGCACCTGACCGTGCTGATAGTCGCAGACATAGAGCTGAGCGTCCTGTCCGATGGCGAAACCCGAGGGCCAGTGCAGATCCGGCAGACCGATGCGCTCCGGAGTGTATCGCCCGGCCGGCAGCCGCTGGATTCCCTCGTTCTCGGACACGTAGACGTCTCCGCTCGCGGATACCGCGACACCACTCGGCCCCGAAACCGGCATCGGCAACTCGGCTTGCGCCGCCCAGCCCCACGTGTCCCGGTTCGAACGTTGATCCGGCCACCACACCCAAACCGCAACTCCCACTGCCACCACCACGACAACCCCCGCCGCGATCCACCCTCCCCTCGAACGCAGCCTCATACGCCGATTATCCAATCGCCCGCGCCACTTCGCGCCTGTGTTCGAGCGCTAGGGTGCGGTCGTACCACCCGGAACGGACAGGGGAGCGGGGTGAGACCTCATCAAACTTTCTCGCGTGCTGAACGGAGATCGTCGATCACCGCCAGATTGGCGGAATAGACTTCTCGCCCCGCTCGTGTCTCGTTGCCGGTCGCGCTCGGTCAGGGCGTGTTCGGTGATCTGTCGCGCCGCAACGAGATCACCGAGGCGGTAGTAGTTGGACGAAGCTACGAAAGACCAGGGTGAACATTGCCGAAAGCGCAGTGTTCGAGCCGATTTGGCGATAGCATCGTGGCTTGGAGATGCGACTCCGAAGAATCCGTGTCCGGGGGAGGAACGTGGATCTCATGACGACCAGCGATTTGATACCCACTTCGCGGCGCGCGCTGCTGCGTTTGGCGGTAGGCGTCGGAATAACCGCTGTAGCCGGGCCTTTGCTGATAGGGAACGCTGCACCGGCTTCGGCCACCCAGCGCCTTTGGAAGAGGTGTGCGCGTTGCAGGGGTCTCTGGTTCTCCGGCAACGGTACCCGCGGGGGCTGCCCAGCAGGCGATATCCTCGACGGCGGCCACCACGACGATGGAACCAGCGACTACATCTTGAAGGAAGACCCTGATGGCGGACAGGGCCAATCCCAGTGGTATTGGTGTAAGTACTGTCAGGGGCTTTGGTTCGGGGGGAATAATGGTTTCTTCGGGGTATGCCCTGCGCCTTCTGGCGGCTTTTCTTCCCATTCGAATATCGGATCCGGCAATTACCGACTGGAAGACGTGACCAATCGGGACGGGGTAGGAGGAGAACCCAAGTGGCGCTGGTGCCGTAAATGTTCAGGCTTGTTCTATGACGGCTATACTCCAGCAGCCTCAGGTGTTTGCCCGGCCGACCATCAGCACCACGACATCATAGGTAGCGGTAACTACATTCTCCGCGCCGCAAATTCGACACGGCTACCGTCACCGCCCTACTGATCCCACCGTCGAACGCATTGCCGAGCGGCATCCGACCGTGCGTGCTCACCACTCCGGATCAGCGTGGTAGATCTCGCGGTATTCCTTGGCGAAGACGCGGCGGCCGAGCAGACGCCACGCGAGCCGGGCGGGAAGTGGCATCTCGGCGAGGATTTTCCGACGGTCGTCGTCGGAGACGCCTTGCAGGATGAAGCCGAGGAAGACCAACTGGCGGTCCTTGGGCATGTGCTCGCGGCCGCGTTCGCCGAGAGCCTGCCATTCGAGCGCGGTCATGACGTTCTCGACCACGGGCAGGATGTGCCGCTCCTCCTCGGCCATGTGCTCGTCGAGGGTATCGGACAGCGCCCGCAGCGTGGCCGCGAGCCGGTCCCGAACCGACGGGTCGGCGGCGGTGGCGAACTCGGTCCCGTCGCGGTGGGCGCGCTCGGTGAGTTCGGCGATCCGCTCGTGCTGTTCCTCCATGCGCAACACCAGGGCGGCGTCCGAGGAGGCGCGCTCGAGCAGGATCGGCCACATGAGCTCGTCCTCGCCGGTGTGATGGTGGTGCAGGCCGTCGCCGAGTTCGTCGAGGAAGATGATCAGGCGCCGGGCGCGCTCGACGTCTCCGGGCGCCACCGCCGCGACGAGGCCGGGCAGAGCGCTGAAGTGCCTGCGGAAAGCGTTGTGCAAGACGACCATGTCGTAGGTGTCGGGGCGGCCGGGAACGGTGCCGGTGGCGTTCATGCGGTGCTCCTGTCGTGGTGGTGAACTGCGACGACTGTGCGGCCCGCCGCTTGCAGCCCACTTGTAAGGCACTGCATGGGGGTCGGTCTTAGACTTGGCGCGTCATGGTTCGGATCCGGGTGCTCGGCGCGCTGACCGCGGCGGACGAGCGGGGCGAACTCGATCTCGGCGGTCCGCGGCAACGAGGCGTTCTGGCGCGGCTGCTGGTCGCTCGGGGCGAGGTCGTGCCGGTCGATCGCCTCATCGATGACCTGTGGCGGGGTGAGCCGCCGCCGCGGGCACTCGGCGCACTGCAGGCCTACGTCTCCAACCTGCGGCGATTGCTGGAGCCGCAGCGGGCGCCGCGCACACCCGCCACCGTTCTGATCAGCCGGACCCCCGGCTACGCGGTCCGTCTCGCCACCGAGGACGTGGACGCATGGCTCTTCGGCGCGGAACTCGACATCGCTGGACAGCAGGGCGATCCGCGCGAGCGACGGCGCACGCTGGACCGCGCGCTCGCCCGCTGGCAGGGCCCCGCCTACGCCGCCTACGCGGCGGAGCCGTGGGCGGCCGCGGAAGCGGCGCGGCTGGAGGAATTACGGCTGGGCGCACGCGAGCAACTCGCGGCAGCCCTGCTCGAACTCGACGAGCCGGCGCTCGCCGCTGCCGAGGCCGAGGTCTTGAGCAAGGAGCACCCGCTGCGGGAGGAGGCGTGGCGGCTGACAGCGCTGGCTCGATATCGGGCGGGCCGCCAAGCCGACGCGCTGAGCGCCCTGCGGCAGGCCCGCAACGTTCTCGCGAACGAACTCGGCATAGATCCGGGTCCGGCTTTGATCCGGCTGGAGGCGGACATCCTCGCGCAACGAATCCCGCTGCGCGAGCGGGCGATTGCACTCCCACAGACACCGTCCACGTCCGCAGCGGCCGCGAGCGCCCCGCAGGCCCAGCCTAATCCGGGATTGTTCGGCCGAACCGGAGAACTCGCCGCGCTGCGCGACGCGGCCGCCGGTGCCGGTCCTCGGTCGGCGACTGTGGCGGGTGAAGCCGGCAGTGGGAAATCCACTCTGCTGCAGCACTTCGGCGCCGACTTGCGCGCGAACGGGCACCG
Source organism: Nocardia sp. NPDC004260 (assembly GCF_053603155.1). Taxonomy (NCBI): domain Bacteria; kingdom Bacillati; phylum Actinomycetota; class Actinomycetes; order Mycobacteriales; family Nocardiaceae; genus Nocardia; species Nocardia sp. NPDC004260. The sequence goes on from NZ_JBSGEZ010000065.1 coordinate 12,120, forward strand.
GGTGGTGATCGGCCGGTGCCCGGAGGACGACGCCGCTCCGTCGGCTTGGCCTTGGGTCGAGATCCTGCGCGCCTTGGCCCGCGAGCACGATCCCGGCGGCTTCGCGGCCGCCCTGGCGCCGCTGCTCACCGACGGCGCCGGTGCACAGGACGCCGACCGCGACCATGGCCGTTTCCTGCTACATCGGGCGGTGTGCGGCTACCTGAGCGCCGTCGCCGCCGTCGCCCCGTTGGCGATCCTGCTCGATGACGTCCATCGGGGCGACACCGAGACAGCGGCGTTGCTCACCGCGGTGGCGACCCAGGTACCGGGGCTCGTCGTGATCGGCTACCGCCCCGACGAGGTGCCGCCGACGTTGGCAGACGCGCTCGCGGCCCTTGCCACCACCGTCCGCGCCCGGGTTCGCCTGCGCGGCCTCGGCGTCGAGGACAGCGGTCGCCTGATCACCGCCCTGACCGGCAGCACACCGGCGGCCGCGGTGGTCAGGATGTTGCACGAACGCACCGGTGGGAATCCGTTTTATCTCATCGAGGTCGCACGTCTGCTGCAGAGCGAGGGCGAGCTGGTCGCCGCGTCGGACGTTCCGGAGGGCGTGCGTGACGTGCTGCGCCGCAGGCTTTCCCGGCTTCCCGAGACCGGGGTGGCGCTGCTGCGGTTGGCCGCGGTGATCGGCCGGGAGTTCGATGTCGCGGTGCTGGTGCGCGCGGCCGAGGTGCCTGAGGACGACGTGCTCGACGCGGTGGAAGCGGGGGTGCTCTCCGGGCTCTTGGACGAACCGGCCAGCGGGCGAGCGCGTTTCACGCACGTTTTGGTGCGGGACACGCTGCTCGGCGACCTCTCCCGGATCCGCCGTAACCGATGGCATCGGCGGGTCGCCGCCGCGATCGAGGAGATCGATCCGGGCGATCTCGCGGCTTTGGCCCACCACTACGGCGAGTCGGTGACCCCGGAGACGGCACGACGGGCCGCCGACTACGCCGTGGCGGCAGCCGAGCGGGCCGAGCGGCGCTACGCCCACGACGTCGCCGCGGCCGGGTATGAACGCGCGGCCGCCGCGCTCGAGCGTCACACCGGCGCCGACACCGTCGAGGAACGGGTCGCGATGCTGTGCCGGGCGGGTCGCAGTCATCTCGCCGGTGGCGCCGGGCTCGCCGCTCGAACCGCTCGGCACCGGGCCGCAGCGCTGGCCGAGGAGGCCGGCCGGGTCGATCTGCTGGTACGGGCGTTCACCGCCTGGGACACACCTACCCCGTGGATGAATCGGCAGTACGGCGTGGTCGAGCACAGGGTCGTCGGTTGGATAGAGGACGCGCTACGTTCCCCTGGCCTCACTCCCGCCGACCGGTGCCGGCTGCTGGTGACCCTCGTCGACGAGATCGGCGGCGAGGTCGGCGAACGCGCGGCGGTGGCCGCCGCCGAGGCCGAAGCTCTGGCCCGCCGACTCGGCGACGACGCGCTGCTCGCTCCCGCGCTGCAAGCGCAGGCCTCGCTGTACGACTCGCCGGAGCGCGGCCCGCTCGGAGCCGAGTTGATCGAGGTCGGGCGGCGCACCGACCGGAGCGATTACCTGCTCCTCGGCCACACGGTCGCGGTTCAGGCCGCCGCGTCCGCGGCTGACGTCGCCGCCGTGCGCGAGCACCTCCAGGCGGCCACCGTGCTGGCAGACCGCTATCAGTGGCGGCAGGCGCAGGTGGCGAACGCTATGGCGTGCGGGCTGGTGGCGCTCGTGACCGGTGATCCCGACACGGCCGAGCAGCACTATCTGCGAGCCAACGAACTGCTGACCCGCGCGGGCATTTTCAATGCGGGCGGAATCCTGGCCATGGCGTTGTTCGTGGTGCGGCTGCACCAGGGCCGCGCCGGTGAACTGGCCGATATGGCCGGCGCATTCGCCGACAGCGCCGTCCCCGCGACCGTCGACGCCATGGTGGATTTTCTGGTGCTGGCCCTGCTCTCGGCCGGCGACCGGGCGGAAGCGGCGCGGGTCCGGCGCCGGGCCCGGCCGATCCGCGACGACGTGTTCCGATCGCTGTTTCTCACACTGCGCGGCATGGCGGTCGCGACACTGGGCACGCCCACCGAGGCCGCCGCGCTCTACCGCGATCTGCTTCCCTACCGGGACCGGCTCGGTGGCGCCGACACCGGTTCCTACGCGGTCGGTCCGGTCGACACCGTTCTCGGTGACCTGGCGGCCCGGCGCGGCGATGCCGAACTCGCCGCCGCGCACTACCGGGCCGCGCTCCACGTCGCCCAACGCTGCGGCAACCCCACTTGGATCGCGGCCGCGGCCGAACGCCTCGAGCGCTGACGCTTCACTGGTCGCTCACAAGTCGGACCCGGACCATCGTTCCCGACGATCCCGACCGACCGAGGAGTACCCGATGCCGAATACCCGCCGCTTTCGCGCGGCCACCGATCTGTACCTCAAGACCGTGACCACCGCGCACCGCAAGTTGCTCGACATCAGCGGCGGCCGCGCCGGCACTCGATTCAAGAAGATGCCCACCCTGGCTCTCACCACCACCGGACGGCGAACAGGGTTGCCGCGCACCGTGATCCTCACCGTTCCCGTCGTGGAGGGCGACAGTTATCTGATCGTCGCTTCGCGGGGCGGAGACGACATCTCCCCGGATTGGTTCCACAACCTGTGTGCCGATCCCGCGGTCGAGGTGTCGTTCCAGCACGGCGCGAAACAACCGATGACTGCCCGCGTGCTCTCCCCGGAGGAACGCGATCGGCGGTGGCCGCAGGTCGTCGCGGCGTACCCGGGGTACGAGACCTACCAGAAGCGGACCACCCGTCAGATCCCTTTGGTCTTGCTCAGCCCGCGCCGGTGAGTGGCGTCGCCGCGGAAGGCGGACTTAGCAGTGCCGTTGCTCCCTGCGAGTGAGCGTCCAGGTCCCAGCCGCTCGGCGCGCTGTTTGATGCCCAGCAGCATTTTGCGCTCCATTACCAGACTCCCCGGTTCCATAACGAGCTGGTAGAGCCCGCGGGTCAGCTTCGAGGAGCCGGTGAGCGCGATGCGGTTGCGACTCACCAGCCGGGTGGCTCCGTCCATCGGGTATAGCCCGAATGCCCAGACCCAGTGGCCGTCATCGGAAGCGAAGACCAATGCGTGTTCGGGTTCCAGAGCCGCGACTCGCATACGCGGGCCCGACTTGCCGAGGGCGAGATCATCACCGATGGCAAGGTTTTGGAACTGTGGCAGGATCTGCTCGGCGCTATGCATGTCGAGACCGAGCATGTTCTCGAGCCAATCGTAGGTGTACGCGCCGCCACGGCCCGGTCCCAGCTGAACCAGCCACGGCCAGATCGCGTCCGCGGCGGTGCTGATCGTGATCGCCCGCGTCGTGACGATGTCGGCGTCGACCAGTAGTTCGTCGCCGGGCATGACTCGGGCAATCTCCTCCGCTGCGGCACCCCAGGTCAAGCATCTGGTGCGCCAGAAGGCCCGATAGGCTATCGCGAGCCCGGCGAGGGCCGATGCGCCGGCTGCGGCAATCGCGACTGTTCTCATGAGTTCCGACTCCTGGGTCGACGTGAGCGTTCGGGGATGAGGGGTGGTGCCGGTTGTACAGCGGCAGTCGATGAACCGAACACCGGCACCGTTCACGTGCCCAGCGACTCGGCTGCGAGGTCACCGAGCCGGGCGCACGGATTCCGGCATATCCAGGATCTCGTGAAGCGGCCGACGCGGTGTCGCCGGCATGCTCTGTTCCGGTTCGGGTGCGATGCCGACCCGGATCAGGACCTGCGGCAAAGCTGGATGGCGGATCAGCTCGCGCACGACCGCTCGGCTATGTGGCGTTTCGGTGAGATGCGTCAGTGGACATGTGGCATAGCCCGCGAGTGTGCACTCCAGCAACACAGTGGACAGGACCTCTCCACAACGCACCATGTCGTCGGGTGTGTCGCTGCTGGTCGACAGAACGAGAACGACCGAATGGTCGTCGGTGACCTGGCCGCGCCGGTCGCCGGTGGGGGCGGCGGGGAACGTGCGGGCCACACCGACTCGCTGCCGCTCCTCCGGCGAGACCAGGACCTCTTTCGGTACCCCTGCCTCGGCGACGACGTGCCCGGTCCACCATGACAATTCGGCGTGGTAGCCCGCATCGTAGCGGCGCAGGGCGGCGGTCATCTCCGAGGCGCGGGCCAGGGCGGGACGACTGTCGTCGCGGAGCACGTCGAGTGTGACTGCGGATGGTTCGAAGGTGGACCGAAGCACCTCTTCGAAGTCGGACCATCCGGAAGGCGCCTGGAACGGGAGCCGGTCGGTGTGCCGTCGCAGAATGGCGTCAGCGCGTGCACGGTCGCCTTCGGTGACGATTCGTGCCTCGAACGTGATCTTGGTCAGGTGTTCCCGGCGGTTCGGATCGGGAAAGCGGGCGAGGTGGATCCGCCAGCCCGCGGCGGCCATCGCGGCGCGCAGATGGTCCAGAGCGACACCGCAGCTGATCAGCAGCTGCCTGCCCGATTTGTCCGTCGCTGGGAGCATGCGTCCGGGCACGGCGAACAGACGCAGGGTGTGACCGTCGTAAGTCCAATGCCAGGGTTGGCTGTTGTGCAGCGACGGCGCCCGGCCGGCGAGCAGGACGGCTCGCTGGATGGTTTCTCCGGTCGGTTGCTCGTTCATACTGTCACGGTAGGGGTCGAGGGCCGGTGTCCGAAGGGGCCGTAGGTCCCGTATTTCGCCGCGAACGGTCCTGATGGGCCGACCGGACAGGAAGTCGGCGACCGCCATGATGGCCTGTGGGCGGTGAAGCCGGTACTGCGCTGCGGTTACGTGCGGCCCCGCGGGTTCGGCTGCGACTCGGTCCGGAGCGGGGAGCGGTGTCGAGCGAGACGACGCAGGCGCTCGTGCTCGAACCAGAACACCGCGACGCTGGCGGCGAAGCACAACACGGTGGCGGCGGCCCCGAGAGTCACCCAGCCGGTGAATCCCGATCCAGCTGTGGTGAGTGTGGTTGCCAGGATCGCTACTCCGGTGATGAACAGCACGATGCCCGGAATGTTGTACGGGTCGGCGAGGCTTTCTCCCGGCTCGGCGTGGTAGGGCTGGCCAGATGCGTTGTCGCTCATGATTATTCCCTCGTCTCGGTGGAAATGGGCCGCGGCTGGGCAGATGCCGCGCCCGTCATCACCATGCCCTGCCCGCAAACCGGCTAGCAGAGTCCTAGGTCCCTGTAGGACCGGACCAAGGTCGACGTGCGGCTCGGCCGCAGGACCGAAGTCCGGTGTGGCCCTTTCGTGTTGTTGTTCCAGGCTATGGAGTTTCCGACCGGAACGCGCTGCTCTCGAGCCGTGCCCCATGCGACGTGCTTCGCGCCGCACAGGCGACTCAGCGATGGTTCGACGAACGCGCCACGGCAAGGTCGTCACTGCGCATCACGGCTTCCCACCACGTGTGGAGCGGACTCGGGTCGGGCCAGAAGATCGGGGCGTGGATGTCATCGATATCGGTTCGAACCGGAAATCGCTCGGTCATGCTGTTCTCCTGAAGTGTACGAATCGAGGCTCTGCCACTACGGCTTCGGCCGCCGCATCACTCCGCGGCGGGCGTACGGGATCCCGATCCCTACACCGGCGGCACCGGTCGAGCGGCGGACCCGGATAGGGGATGCGGTGCAGCTCTCTATATCAGCTGGGGTGAGCGGCCCGGTCGAGTTCGGCACACGCCAGCCGTTGCGCCCATGCGCGTGCCCGCTCGAGTTCGCCATCGGCCAGTGGCCCGGTCACGTCGGTGACGAGGAAATCCATCGGATCGTCCGCGAGTTCGTAACCCGAACGGCGCAACCGTTTCGCCACACCGCGCGCGGCCGACCCCGGCAGCCACGCTGGAGTGGCGGCTTTGGTGCCGAACGCCGCAGCTCTGCTGCCCGCCGGAACGGTGAACGCCGCGTCGAGCCATTCCCTGACTCCGATATCGACGGCTACTGCTGCTTTGGTCCGCTCGGCGGCGTCGCGTCGGGTGCGTGGTCTGCTCAGTCCGAAGGCATGCGTGGGCGCGCCGACCACCAGCAGATCCACCTGTACCGCGCTCATTTGGGCGGCCGTAGCGACGTCCATGACCTCCACTGTGGCGTATGCGCCCAGACCCTCGGCGATCGCCCCGGCGATGGCGGCGGTGTTGCCGAACATTGATTCATAGACGACTCGCGCCAGCATCTCGATCTCCTCCAAGGGCCTACCTGCGGAACCTCGACGTTACGGAGAAGGCGGCGGTGGCAGCAGTGCCGAAGCGCCTCGCGCCGAGGGACTTTCGACCACGGTCACTTCGAGGAGAACGCGCTCGGCAGTGGGGCTGCGTTCCCAGGCTGCGTTACCCACAAATGCCATTGCGCCCCGGCGAGGGGGTCGGAGGACTCTTTGCCCGGCCTGAGCCTCTCTCGAAGCTTGAAGTGGCCCGAGCGCGGGCGTTTCGACAGCAAGACGGACGGAGATCAGGCAGATGAAGGTCGCGGATGTACTGGCCACGGCGAAGGACTCCTTGACGGTCACGCGGGTGTATGCAGAGCCGATCGAGCGGGACGGAACCACGGTGATCGCGGCAGCCGCGATCTCCGGTGGTGGCGGCTCCGGTGAAGGCACCGACAGCTCGGGGCAGGAAGGGGCGGGTGGCGGTTTCGGTCTGGGGGCCAAACCGATCGGCGCCTTCGTGGTCAAGAACGGTCAGGTGCGCTGGACGCCTGCTGTCGACATCAATCGGCTGGCGACGGTGATCGGCGTCGTGGCGGTCACCGCTCTCGTCGTCGGTGTTCGCATCGCAAAGATCCAGGCGAAGTAGCCGCCCGGGCCGCATGGGTCGACGGATGGCAGCGCGATGATGCCGTCGCGCCGGGGCCGTCGAGCACCTGCGCCGACATCGATCCCGAGGTCCTCGCGCCGCGCATGTCGGGGATGCGCTGCGCGAGTGTCGGCGTAGGCCAGACCGGCTCATATGTTTTGTCCGGCGGGGCTCCGTGTGTATCCGCGGGCGTGAGCGATGGCCTCGGGTGTGTGGGCGAAGATGTGCGCGTCGCCGCCTGCGGGCAGGGCGCCGATCGGGGCCAGGCGGCGTCGATGGTCTTGGCGTAAACCGGACATCAGGACGGTGATGTGGCGCTGTTCGAGTTTGCCGATGGCGTCTTTCAGCACGAGTGCGCCGGTGGTGTCCAGGGCGGTGATTCCGGACATGCGCAGGATGACCACGCGTACATCTGAAACGTCGGCCAGTTCCAGCAGGAACCGATGGGCGGCGGCGAAGAACACCGGGCCATCGATGCGATAGGCGACTATATGGTCGTGCCGCAGGTTGTCTTCCTCGGCCAAGTGGCCGCTGTCGTCGTGCTCGAGAGGGACTTGCTGGAGCCGGGCTTCCTTCGCCACCGACCGCAGTGCGAGCACGGTGGCGATGCCGACGCCGACGGCGACCGCGGTCACCAGGTCCAGGGCGACGGTGACGCCGAAGGTGATCGCCATGACGACCGCATCCCCGCGTGAGGCGCGGGCGATCGCGGCCAGCGACGCGGTCTCGACCATCCGTACGGTCGTCGCCAAAAGCACACCCGCCAAGGCTGCCAGTGGGATCTTCGCCACCAGGGGTGCGGCGAGGTAGATGATCGCGGCAAGCACGACGGCGTGAGTCAGCGCGGACAGACGGGTGCGGGCACCGGAACGGACGTTGACCGCGGTGCGAGCGATCGCACCAGTGGCAGGCACCCCGCCGAACAGGGGAGCTGCGATGTTCGCCACGCCTTGCCCGAGCAGTTCGCGGTCGGGGTTGTGGCGGGTGCCCACGGCCATCGCATCGGCGGCGGTCGCCGACAACAGGGACTCGAGTGCGGCCAGCGCCGCCACTGCCAGTGCCGGCGCGACCAGCGACCCCAACTGATCGAAGTGTACGAATCCGAGTGTGGGTGCGGGCAATTCGGAGGGAATGGTTCCGATGGGGGTCAGGTCCAGATCGAGCACCTGCGCTGCGAGGGTTGCGGTGGCCACGGCGATCAACGAGAACGGCAGTTTCGGCAGATACCGCCCACCGGCCAGGACGACCGCTGCCACCGTCAGCGTGGTCACGGGCGCCAAATGATGCGGGTGCGAAATATATTGTCCCACAGCGTCGAATGCCGACTGCCACACCTTCTCGCCCTCGGCGTGCGCTACCTGCAGCGCGGACGGGACCTGTTGCAGCGCGATGACAACCGCAATGCCGGCGGTGAAGCCTTCTATCACCGGTGCGGGCATGTAGCGCACAGCCCGCCCGACCCCGGCGAAGGCCAGTACCACCAGCACAAGGCCGGCCAGCAGCCCCACGGTCAGCACCCCGCTCGCGCCGTGCCGGCCGACGATCGGCACCAGGACCACCGTCATCGCGCCCGTGGGCCCGGACACTTGGAAGCGGGATCCGCCGAACACCGCCGCGATCGCGCCCGCGACCACAGCGGTGGAGAGTCCAGCGGCCGCGCCCAGTCCGGAGGAGATTCCGAAGCCGAGTGCGAGGGGCAGCGCCACCAAGGCGACGATCAGGCCCGACACCAGGTCCGTGCCGGGCGAGCGGAGTGCAGGTTTCCAGTCCGACCAGCGCGGCAGGAGCGCGAGCTCGTTCACAGTACTCTGGCCGGACGCAACTTCAGCGCGGCCAGCTGTGCACGAAGTTGGTCGGGCAGCCGTTTGCCGCCGATGGTGGCGTACCACTCGTCGATCGATGCGGTCTCGGCTACCCATTCGTCGATCTCGACCGCCGACGCCGGGGTGGCCAGTTCCCGGGCGCCGACCGAGTGCAGGCACTTCACGAAGCCTGTCCCATCGGTGAGCTTGTCCCACACCGGCGCACCGGAGCGGGTCGTGATCTGCCTCGTCACCGACGTCGGCTCCGAATCGGTCGATTGCACTTCGTATCTCGGGTCTTCGGCATCCAACGGCCCCATGCAGAACGCGATCACATACATCGTCCGCCCCGCTATGGCCCCGCGATAGTGCTCGGTCATCACTGTGCGCATCCCATTGGATCGACCCAATTGTTGGTCGGGCCGGCGTCCTCCACCGGCGCCATATCGTCGGGATCCGACACACACCAGAATGAGTTCGGCTTCGCCGCGAGCGGCACAAAGGTGCCTTTCTCCACCAGCAGTCCGGTGAGCCGATCCCACTCCGCCCGTGAGCCATCGCAGCACACGAGGCGATCGGGTGCGGTCGACTCCGCGACTTCGGCGCTCCACGGCAGGATGCCCTCATGGTCGGTCGGCGCCTGCGCGGTCGCGTTCAGCTGACGGGTCACGGTATATCACTCCTTCGAAAACTGCTAGGTGGCTAGTTTAGAAAATACGCAATCAGTGTCGAGCATCGCCCCCATGACTAGGGTCAGGCGGTCATTGGAGAGCTTCGACCTGGCCGGCGACCACGCCGGTGAGGATAGCCCGTGCTACAGCCAATAGCTCGGCAACCTCGGGGGTTGTCAACTCGTAGGTCACCGACAGCCCTTCGCGGCGAGCTGTCACCAGGCCGGCGCGGCGCAGGATCGACAACTGTTGAGACAGGTTGGCCGCCTCGATCTCGATCTCGGCCAGCATCTCCGAAACGGCGTGCTCACGCTGGCTGAGCAGTTCGAGCACCCGCACCCGCACGGGATGCCCGAGTGTTTTGAAGAAGTCGGCCTTCATCTGATAGAGCGGGCGCTGCAGTCCCGGCATCGACGACCACTCCTTCCACTCCTGCCGACGGCATCTCGGCACCCACGATCGCACGCTGTTTGCAGAGTTTAGCAAACAGCATAACCACTGTTGTGGGGACGACTCTTCTTCCCCAGGCGTACAACAGCCGCGAGGCTTGTGACCGGCGCTTTTCTCTCCCGCCTCGGCGTCGCTCCCACCAGCCGAGGACCTCACCCATCGCGAGTCGGCGTCGACGCGGACCGGGCGGAGGCGGTGGTACCGCGTTCGACCGAGCGCGACCGACGCCGTTCGCCAAGGTGCTGGATCCTGACCATGTCATTCCGCCTTCTTCGCGCCCACGTGGGCGACCATGACGGGGCAATGCGCTTGTTGGACAAGTGAATTGCTGGTCGACCCGAGCAACAGGCCGCGAAATCCACCACGACCGCGGCTGCCGACCACCAGCAGCTGGGCAGACTTCGACCACGCGGTCAGGAGCTTGCCCGGCGTGGCAGAAGAGACCTCGGCGGTGACCCGGACGTCGGGAAACTTTTCCCGCCAACTTGCGAGCTGTTCGGTGAGCAGCCGCTGCGCGGCGGTTTCGAGTTCGCGGATCGCGGAGGCGGTGATTCCGGTACCGGGGCGAGCGGCGTTGTCGGCCACGGCGTGCACCGCGACGAGTGTGGTCGCGCGAAGTCCGGCTTCGGTGAATGCGGCGCCAATCGCGGTCTCGGCGGCCTGGCTTCCGTCGACGCCGACCACGACCGGTCCCTCGCGGCGGGTTCGCTGCTCGCTGCCGGTGTCGCGAACCACGACGATCTCGTTGTGGCCGTGCGCGGTTACGGCCAGTAGCGTCGAGCCGACATGCGCGAACGGCCCACCCCGTCCCGCGCCTAGGACCACCAGGTGCGCAGATTCGGAGTGTTCGATCAAGACCGTAGCCGGGTGGGCGGGCGACAGCTCGGTGTCGATTCGCAGCTCGGAGTCGACGTCACGGGCCAGCCGTGTTGCGGCGGCGAGCCGAGCGGCGCCTTCCTCCCGTAGTGACTGGGCGACCGCGGGGACCATCAGGTCGTACATGCCGAAAATGGCTTGCGTAGCAGCCAGATCCATGGCGTGCACGATCAGCAGACTGCGGTCGCGCTGCGCGGCGGTCTCGGCAGCCCATTGCACGGCCAGGTCGGAGTTCTCGGAACCGTCGATACCGACGACGACGGCAGCCGATGGCAGCCGATGGCAGATGGTGAACGGTGCCGGTGACAGAGGTGGACATGCGGGAAGTCCCTTCAAAGGAGCGGTGCTTCAGTACTCGAGGGCTGAGGATTCGCGCGAACGCATTCGCCTGGCGTCGGTCCCGAATGCTGAGGTGCTTGGGCAGCATTCCCAGGCGAGAGGCTCCGCCGCGGACGATATCGCGGCTCGCCGCTGCACGGATTTCCGGCGGGCAGTGCCGATAGCGGGTTTACCGGAACCCACCCGGGGTGCGAAACGACGAGTGTGAGATCCGATGGTTCTGGATGAACGCTTCTCGTCAGTCGCCGGCCGAGGCGGGGTGGACGACCATGACGGGGCAGGAGGCATGCTGAACGAGGTTGTTGGCAGTGGAGCCGAGGAGCATGCCCGCGAAACCGCCGCGTCCGCGGCTGCCCACGACGAGCAACTGCGCATCCTTCGACCACGACAGCAGATGCGGACCGGGAGCCGCCATCTCCACCTTGCGGGTGACGTGCACGCCGGGGAACTTCTCCTGCCAGCCCGCCAACCGTTCGGCGAGGACCGCACGCTCGATGTCCTCGCGGACTGCGTCGAGTCGGCCGAGCTCGCCGGCGAACCGGCTGGAATCCCAATCGCTCCAGACGTGCACGGCGACCAACTCCGCATCACGGGCGGCAGCCTCTGCGAAAGCGGCCGCGATGGCGGATTCCCCGACCGGGCTGCCGTCCACACCGACCACCACCGGGCCGGAACGATGGACCGTTTCGGGTGTGGCGGAGTCTGCACGCACGACGATCACCGTGCCCTCGGCGTGTGCGGTCACAGCCAGCAAAGTGGAGCCCAGGTGCGTCAATGTCCCGGTGTCGCCGGTCGCGCCGAGCACGACCGCGTAGGCCTCGGCGCTGTGGTCGATCAGCAGTTGCCTGCCGGTGTCGGTGGACGTACGCCTCGAGACACGCAGGCCGGGTGCTATCGACAGCGCGACATCCTCTGCGCGGGTGAGCATTTCGTTTCCCTGCTCGCGGACTGCGTCGACAACCGACGGGACCAGCACCTCGTAGTCGCCGAGTATCCAGCTGGTACCGACCAGGTCCAGACCGTGCACGATCTCGAGTTCGCGCCCGCGGTCGGCGGCGAATTCCGCTGCCCACCGTAAGGCTGTCCACGAACCCGCCGAACCATCCACGCCGACGACAACCTTGGCGGTGGCGACATGATGCGGATCGTCGAATTGCTGCTGGCCCATGGAATTCTCCTTGCCCCTGATCGTGGCGTGCCCCGGCGGGCACCCTCGAAGCGTATGACCGGTGTGGCGGGCTTCGGTGCGGCTGATCGTCACCTAGAGTGGGGCCGAAAGACCATCTAGTGGTTGAAGCCACCGCAAGCGCATTCGTGCGGAACTGGGAACGCGAACTTCTGGAGTAACGCGGCGAACAAGTTCACCTCATGTCTTTCGGCTGGCACAATGCCTGCCACCGAGGCGATGGTCGGTAGCAACGAAGTATAAGGGTTGGCCGCCATGCCGCCCGGGCTGGTAGCGTTCGGGAGTCCGTGACACTGTGCGAGGAGGTGAGACCCATCAACGCAATATCCAGTGGGTGCTCCACATCTTCTTCACGGTTGGGCGATTGACGTAGGTGTCGCCGGGAGCGCCGCGAACATGGCGATCCCGAAAGGCAATAACCTATGCATTCTGTGAATTTCACTGCGGAGACATCGGTGAACGGTGTCATCGAACGCGACTTCACTGTGGGTGAGGTACCCGGCGTGCTCTTCTCGCCCGCATCCGGCTCCGGCCCCGCACCCTTGGTGCTCATGGCGCACAGTGGCGGCCAGCATAAGAGAGCGCCGGGAATCGTGGCCCGGGCGCACCACTTCGTGACCGGCTACGGTTTTCACGCCGCCGCCATCGACGCACCCGGACACGGCGCCCGGCCGCGAACGACGGAGGATGAGCAGCGGATCGCAGTCCTCCGGCGTGCTCAGGCTGCGGGCGAGCCGATCGGCCCGATCATCATCGAATTGCACACCTACCTGGCCGAGCGCGCCGTGCCGGAATGGCGGGTGACGCTGGACGCCCTGCGGAAACTGCCGCAGATCGGCACCGACGGGCGGATCGGTTTCTGGGGCATCATGCAGGGTACCGGGATCGGGGGTGCCGTTGACGGCCGTCGAACCCAGAATCGCCGCGGCGGTCTTCGGCTGCCTGGGGCATGAATCCCTGGTCGAGGCGGCGGCACAGATCACCGTCCCGATCGAGTTCCTGCTCCAGTGGGACGATGAGCTGCTCGACCGTCGATCCGGTCTTGCGTTGTTCGACGCCTTCGCCTCGAAGGAGAAGACGTTGCACGCCAACGCGGGCGGGCATTTCGAGGTACCGAGGTTCGAGGTCGACAGCGCCGCACGGTTCTTCGCGCGGCATCTCGGCCAGGTCGACACGTCACCGGCCTGACGGGACAGGTATCGGCGGCCGGGCGCGAGCCGACCGCCGATACCTCAGCCGTAGACCGCTCGCCTGCCGGCTGCGGACCTCGCTCTGGGCGTCACGGTGGATGCGCGAGATCGCCGGCGGGGGGTGACAAGATCGCGCGGTCTGGTCGCCTGAACGAAGCCGGGTGATCATGACATGATCTCGATCATGCCGATCTCCACCAGTTCGTTCGATCATGTCCGCTTGACAGTGACCGACATCGACAGATCCCGAGCCTTCTATGACGCCGTCTTCGGATGGCCGATCGCTTGGGAGTGTCCCGCGGACGCGGACGAAGCCACCCGCGAGCGATATGGGTTCCTCTTCGGCGGTGTGATCTACCAGATGGGCGATGGACTGCTCGGACTTCGCCCCGTCGCCAGTGACGAGTTCGACGAAGATCGAGTAGGACTCGACCACCTCGCCTTCGCCCTCGCCACTCGGTCGGATCTCGATTCGGCGGCTGCCTTGCTCGATGGACTCGGCATCGCGCACGCGGGAGTGAAAGACCCCATGTACATTCTGGAATTCCGCGATCCGGACAACATCGCGCTGGAGTTGGTTGTGCGCAAACAGTAATCGCGTGCCCCCGACATGCCGGTCGGCGGCAATGGGATTCCCACCAAGATCACTATCGGTGATCTGTGCGACTTGGTCATCGGCGCCCGCCCGGCATCACCCGAGCACCCCCACGTGCTACTGAACCTGCTCAGCGAGCGGAGTGTGCGTCGACGCCTTCAGGTGGTGTGGGTCTGCTCGATGAGGGTCGCGGTGGCGCGGTCGAGGAATTCGCAGAACTGTTTGTGCTCGTCGGGGGTGAACCGATCGGTGAGGGCGCGTTCGAGCACGATGACTTCCTGATAGGCGCGGTCGAGCAGGTCGCGGCCGGTCGGGGTGAGGGTGGCGATCATGACTTTGGCGTGAACGGGCGACGGTTGCCGGTCGATGAGCTCTTTGTTCTGCATGCCGGTCAGGACAGTCGCCATGCTCTGCTGCGTGACCCCGCACGCGCGGGCCAGTTGGGCACCGGACATGGCGTCATCGCGGGACAAGATCAGCAGCACCGTGTATTGGGTCATGGTCAGTCCGTAACCGCGTAGCACCGCCTCATGGTGGGCCATGAGCGCCTGTTCGGCTCGGCGAATGCGCGTGCACACGTATTCCTCGACGGGCACGTCGACCATGTCACAACTCCCTAAATTGACTCAGCATCCTGATACTGATTGAGTGCTGAGTATCAGGATACTGAGTCAACACAGAAAGTTGTATGTGATGAAGGCTGTAGTGCTGGACACCGATGACACCTTCCGGATCTCGGAGATCCACGAGCCCGTGGCCGGGCCGGGCGAGGTCGCGATCCGCGTCGCCTATGCGGGGGTGCAATACGGTGACGTGCTGGTGCGTGGAGGGCATTTTCCGGTGCCGCGCCCGTTCGTGCCGGGCTTCGAAGCCGCAGGCCGAATCATCGCGGTGGGCGAGGGCGTGGACGAAGGCCGGATCGGTGAACAGGTCGTCGCGTTGGTCGGCGGGGGCGGTTACGCCGAGGTCGCGACCGCGCCTTCGGTGCTGGCGATCAATGCCTCGCGCGTCGACGCACGCACTGCGGCAGGGTTCGGATGGGTGACTTCGACCGCCTACGACCTGGTCGATTCCGTCGGCGGGGTCCGGGCCGGGGATCATGTGCTGATCCATGCCGCAGCCGGTGGTGTCGGATCACTGGCCGGGCAGTTCGCCGCTGCCGCGGGCGCGGAACGGATAGTCGGCGTGGTCGGCAACTCCGGTCAGCTCGATTACGCGCGTCAGTTCGGTTACCACGAGGTGCTGACGCGAGAACAGTTCCCCGATGGCATCGGTGCGGAAACCTTCGACGTGATCCTCGACCCGATCGGCGGACCGACGCGGGTCGCGAGCCTGGCCCGGCTGGCTGCCCATGGCCGGATCGTGGTCTACGGCAACATCGCCACCTTCGAACCGGTCACCGTCTCGGCCAACGACCTGCTGATGCACGGCCAGTCGCTGATGACCTACAACAGCAATCTGGGCAGCCAAACCCACCCGCAGCGACTCGCCGACAGCGCCACTCGCGCGATGGCGCTGGTCGCCGACGGGTCGGTGCGCATCGATATCACCGCCGAATACGCCCTCGCCGACGTCGAAACCGCGATCGCGAACCTGGCCGGCGGAGTTACCCGCGGCAAGAGCGTCGTCCGCATCGAATGAATCACCGTCGGCGACCCGGCCGGGACACCTGCTCGCGTGTCGTTCGGGTCACGTGTGGCCGCCACCGCGGAGCCAGTCGGTCCACGGGATGCTCCAATCGCCGTTGTGCCAGATATCGAGGGGTTCGCCGCCGGTGTTGCGGACCTCGACTACGTCGCCGGGGATGACGAAGTCGTAGAACCATGTGGCGTCGGCGGGGGAGAGGTTCAGGCAGCCGTGTGAGACGTTGGTGTTGCCTTGGGCCCACATGCTCGCGGCCAATTCGTGCACGAAGATTCCGTCGTGGCTGATGCGGACCGCGTGGTTGATGCTCGTGCGGTAGCCGAGCGCGGAGCTGGTGGGCAGGCCGTAGGTGGCGGAGTCCATGATCACCGGGTCGTTTCGGTCCAGCACGGTGTAGATGCCGGGGCGAGTCCAGAACGACATGAATCTGCCGCCGACGACCGCGGTGCCGCCCATGCCCATCGATGTGGGCATGGTGCGCACGAGGTTTCCGTTGTCGAAGACCTCGATCTGTTTGGTGTCGTCGTCGGCGACCGCGACGTGCGCTGGGCCGATGGTCACCGAAACTTGTTGGTCACGCAGGCCGTAGCGGCCCTCGCCGAGTTCACGGCCGAAGAACTCGGCCGCGATCGTGATCCTGGTTCCCGGTAGGTGATAGTGCTCCGGCCGCCAGTGCGCGTTCTGATCGTCGAGCCAGTACCAGGCGCCGGCGACGGCAGGCTGGGTGGTGACCTTCAGATGGCGTTCCGCGGCGGTCCGGTCCACGGGCTCGTCGAAATGGGCGACGAGCACGAAACCTACTCCATAGGTGTCGTTTTCGGCCAGCTCGATGAGATTGGACGAGCGTAGTGCGACGTCGATGATCTGTTGCGGTCGCACCGTGGTGCAGGTTGTCGTCGCGGTGACGTCGCCGGTTTCGCCCTGAGCGACGGCTTTCGCGGTGTAGGTGTGTCCGTAGCCGAGCGGTTCGGCACTGGTCCAGGCTCGATGATCGGGTGCCGATACGCCCGGCAGCGATCTGCCCGTTTCATCGATCCATTCGACCGATCGCAGCGTCCCGTCGGTGACGGTGACCGTGCCGAGACTGCGCGGTTCGACATCGTGGGTGCCGGGTGTGGGGTCGAATCGGATTGTGGCAGGTGTGGGTGGCGGCGCGAGTTCTCGCGTCCACCCCCATCCGGCCAAGGCGAGACCACCCGCACCGGCGAAGCCGATCAACAGCCGACGACGTCCCAATGCCACCGTCTATCTCCCTTCTCCGGGGTGCTGGGGCCGACCTCTGTCCGTCAGCATGCTTCAGCTACGCGCCGCCCGTGAGACCGACGACCAGCATCTCCACCGATCCGCCGCACAACCGATACCGTTCCTCGATTGATCGGGGTTCTCCTGAGTGTGGACCGGTAGCGATTGTCGGCAGCTCTGGTCGGCTGTGGGCCGCTGGCAGGATGGGTCGCATGCTCATCGTCATCGGGGGACTTCCGGGGGCAGGTAAGACCACGTTGGCGCGCTTATTGGCGTCGCGGATCGGTGGCGTGCACCTGCGGGTCGACACCATCGAGCAGGCGATCGTTCGATCAGGCCTGGCCGAGCATCCCGTGGGGCCTGCCGGTTATGTAGTGGGATACGCGCTGGCCGGGGAGCATCTTCGGCAGGGGTTGACCGTGATCGCAGAATCCGTGAACCCACTGTCGATCACCCGCGACAGCTGGCTGGGCGCTGCCCGAGATGCCGGTGTCGCCGCGGTGGAAATCGAGGTGATCTGCTCGGATCCGGCCGAGCATCGGCACCGTGTCGTTTCGCGGTCGGTCGACATCCCTGACCTGCCGCTGCCGGAATGGCAGCAGGTGCTCGACCGCGAATATCAGCCGTGGGATCGGGACCACGTCATCCTCGACACGGCTGGCGAGAGACCCGACCAGTCGTTGCGCCGCCTGCTCGGGCGCCTCCATCACCTCGGGACTTCCAGCGTCCTGACCAGCGGCAGCAACGATCACGAAGTTTAGAATGACGATGTGCAGCGCGCTGCAGTGACCGATCCGTCGCGTGTCGTGGTCCTCGGGTCCGGGTTCGCGGGTCTGTGGGCGGCGCTCGCGGCGGCCCGGCGGCTCGACGAGCTCGATGTGGCGGGCGGAACCGTCGATATCACGATGATCAGTTCCACGCCGTACCACGACATCCGCGTGCGTGACTATGAGACCGATCTGAGCACATCCCGCATCCCGCTCAGCGTTCTCCTCGATCCGGTCGGAATCGAGCACATCATCGGCGAAGTGACGGCGATCGACGCTGTGGCGCGAATCGTGGAATCCACCGCGGGCGCTCACGGCTACGACCGGTTGGTGCTCGCCTTGGGCAGCCAGGTGGTCAAGCCCGATATCCCTGGCCTGCGGGAGTTCGGATTCGACATCGACACCCACGACGCAGCGGCGAGACTGCAGGCTCACTTGCACCGGCTCGCCGAGGGCCCCGCTGACCCGGCGGCCGCCACGGTAGTCGTCGTCGGGGCAGGTTTGACGGGGATCGAAGAGGCGACCGGGCTGCCCGCGATGCTCGCCGACGTCTTTGCCACGCGTGCCGTCGCACCGCGGGTCATCCTGGTCGACCGCAACCCGTTCGTCGGCTCGGACATGGGTGTATCGGCCCGACCGGTCATCGAGGCGGCGTTGGCCTCCACCGGGATCGAGACCAAGTTGGGCGTCGGGGTGGTATCCATCGATGAACGCGGGGTGACGCTTTCCTCGGGTGAAATGGTGCCCGCCGCCACGGTCGTCTGGTGTGCAGGCATGCGGGCCAACCTGCTGACCGCGGACTTCGGCGTCGACCGTGACCGGCTGGGGCGACTCCCCGTCGACGATTATCTGCGTGTCTGTGGTGTGCCCGGGGTATTCGCCGCAGGTGACGTCGCTGCCGCGAAAATGGACGACGAGCACATGTCGGTGATGTCCTGCCAGCACAGCCGTCCGATGGGCCGATGGGCGGGATACAACGTGATCGGCGATCTTCTCGGCAAGCCCATGAAGCCGTTGCGGATCCCTTGGTATGTGACGGTTCTCGATCTGGGACCGGCAGGAGCGGTGTATACCGAGGGCTGGGACCGCCATGTGGTCGCGTGTGGCGAAGAGGCCAAAGACACCAAGCGCGCCATCAACACTCGCCGTATCTACCCTCCGCTGAACCGCGACCGCGACGCGTTGCTGGCCGCCGCCGCACCCGACTTGCAGGCCGCACCCGAGTACGGACACTGATATCCGCGGCGGTGGTCCAACGCGACGTTGCGGGCGCTTGTTACCGTGGCTTATGACGAGCGAAGCCGTGCCACGACGCCGCGAGTTGCTACGTGACTTTTTGCGTGCCAGGCGGGCGCGGTTGAGGCCCGAGGATGTCGGGATCGCGGCGACGGGCCGGCGGCGCAGGCCTGGATTGCGGCGAGAGGAGCTCGCCGTGCTGGCCGGAGTCGGAGTGTCCTGGTACACCTGGTTGGAGCAGGGGCGCGACATCACCGTCTCCGGCGAGGTGCTCGATGCGATCGCCCGAGTCCTGATGCTGAGCGAACCGGAACGGATCCATCTGTACCTGCTGGCAGGACTCAACCCGCCTACCCTGGAGTGCGCGCCGGTAACAGCCGTCACACCGGAAGTGCAGCAGTTGATCGATGCTTGGGACAGGCGGCCTGCGGTACTGCGCGATCGGTACTGGAATGTGCTGAGGTTCAACGACAGCGCACGGGCGGTGTTCGGCTACGGCGACGGCGAACACAATTGCCTCCTCACGTATTTCACCAATCCTCGTTATCGCGCCATGGAAGAGCTGTGGGCGGCGAACGCACCTGCCATCGTTGCCGCCTATCGGGCAAGCGCGGGCATTTGCCCTGGCGACACCGATTTCCGCAGGGTGGTCGACAATCTCCGGTTGGTGAGCCCGGAATTCACCGAACTGTGGGAGCGGCAGGAAGTCGGAGTTCCGGAGCAGGCGGTGAACGCGCTGCGTCATCCCGACCTCGGTGAATTGTTCTTCGACGCGACGACGTTGACGGTTGCGGACCATCCCGAATGGCAACTCGTGCTGTACAACCCGCGGCCGGGCACCGCCACCGGCGAGCGCCTGGAACGGCTACACCGCGGGCGCGTCGCCTCGCCCGCCTGACGGCCGCAAGGTGGTGGTGCCACACCCACCATAAATGCGCACTGTTTGCTTCGGGGCTGGGTCGGCACGCTGGAGCCATGACGCACGACAGTTCCCGATACAACGGCAAGATCGCACTCATCACCGGCGGTACCAGCGGCATGGGGGCGGCCATCGCGCAGCGGCTCATCGCCGAAGGAGCGGAGGTGATCGTCACCGGGCGCGACAAGGCCCGGCTCGACGCGGCGGTCGATGAACTCGGGCATCGGGCGATCGGGATTGCCGGTGACGCAGCCGACCTCAGCGATCTGGACACCTTGGTGACCACTATCCGCGACCGGTTCGGCCGGTTGGACGTGGTGTTCGCGAACGCGGGCATCGGCGCGTTCCAGACCATCGAGGAGGTCACCGAAGGTGAGTTCTACCGTGTCATCGACACCAATCTCAAGGCCGCGTTCTTCACCATCCAGAAGACGCTGCCCCTCCTGCCGGACAGCGCGGCGATCGTTATCAACGCGTCTTTCGCCGCGTATCGCGGCGCGCCCGCCGCCGCCCTCTACACCGCGAGCAAAGCCGCGGTGCAGAGTCTGGCCCGAACCCTCGCCGCCGATCTGACGACCCGGCACATCCGCGTCAACTCCGTGAGCCCTGGGTACATCGACACCCCAGCCTTCCAAGCCGAAGCATCCGCCGAGATCAAGTCCACGATCGCTACCACGGTCGCCGCCGGCCGGGTCGGCACCCCGGAGGATGTCGCGGCGGCGGTCGCCTTCCTCGCGTCGGACGAAGCGTCCTACATCAACGGACAGGACATCCTCGTCGACGGCGGACTGATCTCGGTTATCCCGGCAGCGGTGCTGTAGCCGAGCTTCGGCAGGAACAGCTTGTCGAAGGCGGCCGTGGTGACCGCAGGCGCGTTCGGGGACGGCGTATCGCGTGGCCTCCGTCGTGGCCGGCTCATCCCGTAAGGTAACCACGGACTGACGAGACCAGCTGTTCGGCCGTCGACCGAAGCGTCGAGCTCAGAGGCGCCTGGATTAGCTGATTAGATGCTGTTGCTGAAGTCGCGCGGCAACTCGACCGATGAAATGCCCTTAATTGCGGAAATGCCACGGCACAATGTGGCGATGCGGACATTTGCTCGATTGTTGCACGCCGTCGTCGCCGGGGCGCTGGTTGTGGTAGCCGGTCAGGGTGTCGCGGCCGCCCCCGCCGCGAGCGACGCCCATATCCAGTTGCCCTGGCTGACGTCTGGGCCGGATGCGGTGCAGGCGTCGGGTGCGGCGCTGGCAGACGGAATCACCGGCACGGTGCTGTGGTCGCGACAGCCGAACACCCCGGTCCCGATAGCCAGCATCACGAAGGTGATGACGGCACTGGTCGTGATCAATGCCGGCGACCTCGACCGGGCCATCACCGTGCCGCAGGAAATCCTCGCCTACGACGCCGAGTACAACGGAAGCACCGCAGGCCTGGTCCCCGGCGAGGTGCTCACCGCGGGACAGCTCCTGTACGCGATGATGCTGCCGTCCGGCTGCGACGCCGCCTATACCCTTGCCGAAGCCTACGGGCCCGGACAAGACGGTTTCATCGCCAAAATGAACGACACCGCGCGTCAGATGGGCCTGGCGGGAACGCATTTCGCCGACCCCAGCGGGCTGCCTGCCCCCACCGACCACTCCACCTACTCCACACCGGCGGACCTGGTCGCCCTCGGCCTGCGCGCGATGAGCCTGCCGGTGTTCCGGGAGATCGTCGGTTCGCAGAGCTATCACGTGCCCGCCGGCCCGGGCAACCGCGCTCACCTCTGGCAGACCACGAACAGGATGCTGCACGACTATCCCGGCACTATCGGCATCAAAACCGGATACACCGACGCTGCGGGAACCTGCCTGCTGTTCGAGACGGTCAGGGCAGGAATACCGCTGATCGGTGTGGTCCTGCACAGCTCACCCGACAGCGGAGTTGCCGCGAAGGATGACGCCGAGCGCATGGTGAACTGGGCCTACAACCCGATCTTCAGCGCACTGCCGATCGGTTAGCGCCGAATGCGGGGAGCCCTCTGCTGATCCGGTTCCGATATCGGACTCCAGCTGTGGCCAAGCCGCTCTGAGGGCCGGATCCATTCGGCGACGAAGTGCCCTGCGGTGGTGGCGGTGCGCGCCGCCTCGACCACCTGTTCGCGCTGTTCGCGGTGATACCGTGAATCCGACAATCGTCCCGTCGACCGACAGTGAGTGGCCAGCGTTGGTGTCCGAGTCCGTTGTGAGTGAGGCCGAGTCCCGTAAAGGACTTCCGCGCACCAAGCGCGGCGAACGCACACGTACCGCGTTGATCGCCGCGGCGCGCGAGGTATTCGAGCGCGACGGATACCTCGATGCCAAGATCTCCGATATCTCCAAGGCCGCCGGGACAGCGTCGGGGTCGTTCTACACCTATTTCGACGGCAAGGAAGAGATCTTCGCGGCGGTGGCGGAGCAGGTGCAGGAAGAGATGCTGCACCCGCACGTTCGCGAGCGCACGGGCGTCACCGACCCGCGCGAACTCATCGAGGCGGCCAATCGGGACTACCTGCGCTCCTACAAGCGCAACGCGCGCCTGATGGCCGTGCTCGAGGAGGTCGCCCTGATCAACGAGGATTTTCGCGGGCTGCGGATGGAACGGGGAAGGGCTTTCGCGGAGCGCAACGCGAAGATGATCACCGCGCTGCAGGAATCCGGCCGGGCCAGCGCGGACCTCGATCCCATGATCACCGCGCACGCCTTGTCGGTGATGGTGAGCCGGATGGCCTACCCGGTCTTCGTCCAGAATCAGCGCATCCCGTTCGAGAAGCTCGTCACCACCCTGACGCAGTTGTGGGTCAACGCGCTGCAGCTCGAATCGGACTGATTCGCGCTCACCGAACTTCGTTCCCGCAGGGGATATTCGGGCCCGCGTGCCGACTCCTTTCGCCGTTGTCGGCCGCCTTTTACGCGAGGCGGCGGCGCGATCGCGAGGGTCCGAGGGTGCACCGGTCGTAGTCACCGAGCCGGGTAGAACTTGAATCCGATTTCGATATCATCTCAATTTCGATGACGTGACCTGCGCTTCTGCAGTTCTGGTGATGCATGTCACAGCCACTTTCCGGGGTGGTCGATATTGACGCGGCGGCACCTATCGCGCAAGGTGGGCGTGTTAATAAGCGCTCAGTAAGTTCCGGAAGGTTGGGCCGCATGCCCGAAGCCGCCATCGTTTCCATCGCCCGATCGCCGCGACGGGCCGCCAAGGGGGAGATCCGGCCCGACGATCCGGCCGCTCAGACGGGCGAGGTGTTCATCTCGGACGAGCGGCTCGGCCTGGAAACGATGTGCGTCGGCGGTGGCCGTGGCATGGCCATGGTGCCCGAGCGACTGTCGTGACCTCGGACAACAATCGAAAGGACCAACCTGTGAACAGGTTCGAAGGAAAGACCGCCATCGTCACCGGCGCCAGTCGCGGCATCGGTCTCGGCATCGCCCAGCGGCTGGTCGACGAGGGCGCGAAGGTCGTCATCACCGCACGCAATCAGAAGGCGCTCGACGACGCCGTCGAGACGCTGGGTGGTCCGGACCGGGCACTGGCCGTCGCCGGTCACTCCGACGACGTCGCCCATCAGGCCGAGACCGTCGAGCGGGCGATCGACGCGTTCGGCAGCGCGGATCTCCTTGTCAACAACACCGGAATCAACCCGGTCTTCGGTCCGATGATGGAACTGCCATTGGCCGCCGCCCGCAAGATCGTCGAGGTCAACTGCCTAGCCGCCCTCTCGTGGGTCCAGCAGGCGTACCAGGCGTGGATGAAAGCGCACGGCGGCGCGATCGTCAATCTCTCCTCGGTCGCGGGGGTGAAGCCCGCGCCCGGCATCGGCTTCTACGGCGCCAGCAAGGCGATGCTGACGCATATAACCCAGGAACTCGCCGTCGAACTCGGCCCGAACCTGCGGGTCAATGCTGTCGCCCCGGCCGTGGTGAAGACCAAGTTCGCCAGTGCCCTCTACGAGGGCCGCGAGGATCAGGTCGCCGCGGCCTACCCGCTCGGGCGGCTGGGCGTGCCCGAGGACATCGGCAGCGTCGTGGCCTTCCTGCTCTCCGAAGACGCCGCCTGGCTCACCGGCCAGCTGCTCGTCGTCGACGGCGGCGTCACCCTCACCGGCGGTGCCTGAGATGACCACGATGCAGGCGTGGAGGGTTCACGAACTCGGCGAGCCGGGCACGGTGCTGCGCCTCGACACTGTGGAACGGCCCGAGCCCGGTTCGCGCCAAGTCCTTGTCCGCGTGACCGGCGCCGCGGCGAACTTTCCCGACGTGCTGATGTGTCGCGGCCTGTACCAGGTGCGGCCCCCGCTGCCGTTCACGCCGGGCGTGGAAGTGTGCGGTGAGGTGGTGGCCGTGGGAGCCGATGTCGTCGGAGTCGCGGTCGGCGATCGCGTGATCGGCGGAACCGCCTTGCCGCACGGCGGATTGGCGGAATTCGCCCTGCTGGACGCCGCCCAGACGTTCCCCGCGCCGCCCGCGCTGGATGACGCTGAAGCGGCCGCGCTGTACATCGGATATCAGACTGGATGGTTCGGATTGCATCGCCGAGCCGGTCTGAAAGCCGGGGAGACCCTGCTTGTGCACGCCGCGGCCGGTGGCGTGGGCAGTGCGGCCATCCAGCTCGGAAAGGCCGCGGGCGCCAGGGTGATCGGTGTCGTCGGCGGTCCGGAGAAGGCGGCATACGCCGCGAAGCTGGGCGCCGACGTGGTGATCGATCGCAGGACGGAGGATTTCGTCGAGGTGGTGAAGAACGTGACGAACAACCGGGGCGCCGACGTTGTCTACGACCCGGTCGGCGGCGACGTCTACGCAAGATCGACGAAATGCATCGCCTTCGAAGGCCGGATCCTGGTCGTCGGCTTCGCCGGCGGGGAAATCCAAACCGCCGCATTGAATCACGCGCTGGTCAAGAACTATTCCGTGGTCGGCCTGCACTGGGGTCTGTACAACGCCTACGAACCCACAGCGGTCGCCGAATGTCATCGGACGCTGACCCGGCTCGCCGCGGAGGGCGCGATCAGGCCGCTGGTCAGCGAACGACTGACGCTGGACGGCATTGCCGAGGGCGTGCAACGCCTCGCCGACGGCAAGACCGTAGGTCGCGTGGTCTACGCGCCGTAACCGCCGCCGTGGACGCCTCGGCAAGCAGCACCGCCGAGATGCGTCCAGGCCTCCGCGCCCCCTCGCGAGGGCGTCCATCGGAACACACACAGAGGAGAACATCATCAGCACCCAGACTCCACGGATCGCCGTCGTCACCGGCGCGGCACGCGGCATCGGCGCCGCCGTCGCGCGACGGCTGGCCGCCGACGGCATGGCCGTCGCGGTGCTCGATCTGGACGAGGCCGCGGCCGAGCCCGTGGCCGACGCCATCGAAGCCACGGGCGGCCGCGCGCTGGCCATCGGAGCGGACGTGGCCGACGAAGCCGCGGTGGCGTCGGCCGTCGACCGCGTCGTCACCGAACTCGGTCCTCCGACGGTGCTGGTCAACAACGCGGGCATCCTCCGCGACAACCTGCTGTTCAAGATGACCGTCGATGAATGGGAGGCCGTCATGGGTGTGCACCTGCGCGGCGCGTTCCTGTGCAGCCGCGCGGTGCAGCGCCACATGATCGACCAGGGCTGGGGGCGCATCGTCAGCCTGTCCAGCACGTCCGCGCTCGGCAACCGCGGCCAGGCCAACTACGCCGCGGCGAAGGCCGGTATCCAGGGCTTCAGCAAGACTCTCGCACTCGAACTAGGCAAGTTCGGCGTCACCGCCAACGCCGTTGCGCCAGGATTCATCGAGACGGACATGACCGCGGCCACGGCCGAACGAATGGGCGTGTCCTTCGAGGAATTGAAGAAGGCGGTTATCGCACAGATCCCGGTCGCTCGCGCGGGGACGCCCGATGACATCGCGCACACGGTGTCGTTCCTGGTGAGCGAGGGAGCGGGATTCGTGTCCGGCCAGGTGGTCTATGTGGCCGGCGGACCTCGGGACTAGGACGGAAGGACAGCGACCGATGAAGGTATTCCAGGGCTTGGCCGAGATGGAGAAGGCCATCGGAACTCACCTCGGATACAGCGACTGGCACACCGTGACCCAGGAGCAGATCGACCTTTTCGCCGACGCGACGGGCGATCACCAGTGGATTCACGTGGATCCGGTGAAAGCGGCGACGGGACCGTTCGGCACGACCGTCGCCCACGGATTTCTCACGCTGTCTCTCATTCCGATGCTGACCCAGCAGATCTATCGCGTCGAAGGGTTGTCGATGGGCGTCAACTACGGCGCCAACAAGGTGCGGTTCCCCGCGCCCGTTACCGTGGGGTCCCGGCTGCGCGCGGGAGTCGAGTTGCTCTCGCTCGCGCCGGCGAACCTGGGATTCCAGGCGGTCAGCCGCGTCACCGTCGACATCGACGGCGCCGCCAAGCCCGCGTGTGTCGCCGAGACGGTCGCGGTGCTGGTGCCTTGATGAGCGACCGTAACCCCGAGGATCTACCCGGCTTGGACGTGGATCGCCTGGCGGCATGGCTGGCCGATGTCGAGCCGGATCTGCTCGCCGGGCCGCTCACCGGCCGCTTGATCGCAGGCGGGAGATCCAACCTGACCTACGAGATCAGCGATGGCAGGTCGGCGTGGATCGTGCGGCGGCCCCCGCTCGGTCACGTGCTGGCAACCGCTCACGACATGTCCAGGGAATACCGGGTGATGACCGCGCTGGCCGGCACGGGCGTACCCGTTCCCGCCACCTACACGCTGTGCGAGGATCCCGGCATCCTCGGCGCGCCCTTCTATCTGATGGAGCGGGTGATCGGGACGCCCTACCGCACGGCGGCCGAACTCACAGCGATCGGCGCCGACCGGACGCGAACCATCTCGGCCGGAATGGTCGACGCTCTGGCCGCTCTGCACGCCGTCGATCCCGCGGCAGCCGGACTTGCGGATTTCGGACGTCCGAGCGGATTCCTGGGGCGGCAGGTGCACCGCTGGAAGAAGCAATTGGACGCCTCCTACTCCCGGGAACTGCCGGGTGCGGACGCGCTGT
Organism: Nocardia sp. NPDC004260; assembly: GCF_053603155.1. Lineage (NCBI taxonomy): Bacteria > Bacillati > Actinomycetota > Actinomycetes > Mycobacteriales > Nocardiaceae > Nocardia > Nocardia sp. NPDC004260. The sequence goes on from NZ_JBSGEZ010000065.1 coordinate 38,863, forward strand.
ACGGGAGGCTCGCGGCCCACCAGCCTCCGCAGTCTCCGGATGGAATCGTCCACGGCGACTACCGGCTCGACAACATCCTGATGGACTCCGAAGACCGCGTGGTCGCCGTAATCGATTGGGAAATGGCCACTTTAGGTGATCCGCTCACCGATGTGGCGCTCCTGCTGCTGTATCACCGCCTCGGCGAGATCGGCGTCACCGGTGTCAGCGACGTGGCGCTCGCGCCCGGGTTCCTCACCGAGGCCGAACTGCTCGACCGCTATGCCGAACACAGCGGCCGCGACCTCGCGCACTTCGGTTTCTATCTGGGGCTCGCCGCCTTCAAACTCGCGGCGATCCTCGAAGGCATCCACTACCGCCATCTCCACGGGCAAACCGTGGGATCCGGCTTCGAGACCGTGGGATCCGGGGTCGAACCGCTGTTGCGCATCGGAATCGAAGCCCTCGAGTAGAACAACCGATGACCGGCACAGCTCTCGACGCCTCCGGTGAGACCGTTGTGGGCGGGCACCGGTCGGCTCGGCAGCCGGGCAGATCGCCCGCGTCGCAGACGCACGCGTCGTCGGCATCGCGGGCGGACCGGGCAATGGGCAAAGTTGAATCTGAAGTCGAATTCAAATACGGTGCGTAGGCAACCGTCAGTCAGTACGAGGAGTCGCCATGTTCGAGCTCTCGGAGCGATCTCGCCGATACCGCGAGGATCTGCTCGCCTTCATGGACGAGCACGTCTACCCCGCGGAGGCGATCTACCACGCACAGATGACGGAGTCCGGTGATCCGCACTTCCATCCGCCGATTCTGGAAGAACTCAAGACCGAAGCGCGCAAGCGCGGTCTGTGGAATCTGTTCCACCCGCACCCGGAGTGGGGCCCGGGGCTGACCAACCTGGAATACGCGCCGCTCGCGGAAATCATGGGCCGCAGCGCGCATCTGGCGCCGGAGGCAACCAACTGCAACGCGCCGGACACCGGGAACATGGAAGTGCTGACGCTGTTCGGCACGCCCGAGCACAAACAGACGTGGCTGCGGCCGCTGCTGGACGGTGAGATCGCCTCGGCGTTCGCGATGACCGAGCCGGCGGTCGCCAGCTCCGATGCCACCAACATCGAGCTGCGCATGCGGCCCGACGGCGACGAGTACGTGCTGAACGGCCGAAAGTGGTGGACCTCCAACGCCTTGCACCGGAATTGCAAGGTCCTCATCGTGATGGGCAAGACGGATCCGGATGCGCCCGTGCACCGTCAGCAGAGCATGATGGTCGTCCCGATCGACACCCCTGGCGTGACGGTCCTGCGCAATCTGCCCGTCTTCGGGTATCAGGACCGGGAAGGGCACGCCGAGGTGGTGTTCGAGAACGTCCGAGTGCCGCGCACCGCGCTGCTGGCCGGTGAGGGCGACGGGTTCATGATCAGCCAGGCCCGGCTCGGGCCGGGACGGATCCACCACTGCATGCGAGCGATCGGCATGGCCGAACGGGCGCTCGACCTGATGATCGACCGAGCGCAAGCGCGGACGACGTTCGGCGCGCCGCTGGCCGACCGCGCCAATATTCAGGATTGGATTGCCGAGTCCCGCATCGAGATCGAGATGGCGCGGTTGCTGACACTCCAGGCCGCGCATCTGATGGACACGGTCGGAAATCGCAACGCGCGCGTCCAAATCGCCGCGATCAAGGTGGCCGCGCCCCAGGTCGCGCTGAAGGTGATCGACCGGGCCATCCAGGTCCACGGCGGTGGTGGCGTCTCCGACGACTTCCCTTTGGCGAACATGTACGCGCATTTGCGCACTTTGCGTCTGGCGGACGGGCCGGACGAGGTGCACAAGCGCACGATCGCCCAGATGGAGTTGCGCCGCCGCGACCCTTCATGGGGCAAGCGACCGTAGCCGGACAGAACGAAGCGACACAACCCACTCCAAAGAGGAGGAACGTATGGCCGAGCCCTGTGTGGTGGTGGCGACCATGATCGCGAAGCCGGGCCAGGAAGCGCTGGTGGAGCGGACGTTGCGGACGGCCGCGCCCGCGGTGCACTCCGAGCCGGGCTGTCTGCTCTATGCACTGCATCGACGGATCGGCGAACCCGGTCGATTCGTGATGATCGAGAAATGGGCGTCGAAAGAAGCGCTGCGCGCCCACGGCCAGAGTGCGGTGTTGCGTGAGGTCAACGCGGCCTTGGGCGACGCGCTCAGCGGTCCGGCCGAGGTGCTGGTCTTCGACGCGCTGCCCGCGGGCGATCCCGAACTGGGAGCGCTCTGATGCGCGAACGCCTGCCCGACACGCTGTTCACCGGAGCGAATATCGGAAAGCTCGTGCTAACGCTCTGAATCGGACGCGTCCGGGCTCGCGTTCTCGGCCAGAACGACGTCGGTGGATTCCTTGGTGCTCGGGCTCATTCGCGGTGCCCCTTCGTTGTTCTCGCTGAACAGGTGCTTGCCGGCGTAGATCGGCGGAACGCCTAGCTCACGACGGGCCGAGAGCGGCCCACAGCCGCTCAATGGTGTCCGCCGCGTCGCGGTGCAGGACGCCGGTGAGCCCCGCGCGTTCGGCCGCGACGATGTTCTGTGGCAGGTCGTCCACCATTACGGTGGCTCCCGGCTCGACATTCAAACGGGCGCAGGCGATGTCGTACGCGCGCCGCGATGGCTTGCGTACACCGATCTCACCGGAGATGGTGACGGCGTCGAACATCGAAGCGAGGTCGAATTCGGCGTAGCAGTCGTCGCCGAGTGAATTCGACAGCAGCCCCACACGGAATCCCGCATCCCTGACTTCGGTCACCAGTTCGATCATGGCGCTGTCGGCCCGCAGGCCGGACTGAATGCGGTGAACGAGCCCGGCTCCGTCCACCTCGACGCCGTGCGCCCGCAGCCGCACCGCGAAGCCCTGTTCGAACTCTCGCTCGCCCATGCGTCCCTCCTCGTGGGCGACCAGCAGTGCCCGGGCCTCCACGTCATCGCTGAACAGGCGCAGCGGTAGGCGGGGATCGCAGCCGATCGACTCGCCGAATTCTCGGAACGCCTCGAAGACGCTGGACGTCAGCACACCCCCGAAGTCGAACAGCACGGCGGTCGCCCGGGCGCGGTGCTCGCCGGGTACGGAGGTGGGACCGGTCACTAGGGCACCATCCTTTGCGCGGATCTTGTTACGGGGTTCGTGGAAGGGACTCGGGGGGAGCCGGGGTGACGGCCTGGGTCGGTCGCTC
>NZ_JBSGEZ010000066.1:0-39795 GCF_053603155.1 Nocardia sp. NPDC004260
TTTTTTAGGTGGTATATTTGGTCAAAACCCCCCCCAGGCACTCGACCATCCACCTCCCGGTCGTGGTCCTGCCGCGGCCCGCCGCCGCGCCCCCCCCGCGCCCCCCCCCGCCGCGCGCGTCTCGCACTGCCGCACGGATCAATGCCGCGGCTTGCTGATCATGTCTTTGGCGCGATCCATCATCGCGGCGAACGGGCCGACCAGAACGTTCGCGGTGGCGGATTCCACGCCGGGATGCGGCCGGGTCGGCGCCATCGCCTCCGCGAGCTCGACGGTCTTGCGCAGTCGTTGCAGCGTTTCGTCGTCGAGTTCCTCGCGCAGCCGGTTGAATTCCTCACGTTCCTCATGGTCGGCATGGGCCAGCACCGCTTCGCGTAGCTTGGCCAGTCTCACCTGGAATTCCATCGAGCTGATGTCGAGCGACTCCATATCGGCGAGCTGCTTTTTCGCCTTGTTCTCCTCTTCCAGCCGCGCGTCGACCACAGACGCGCCATCACCCAGTTCACGCCGGGCGCGCGGGTGAATGATCTCTTCTTCGGCGGTCTCGTGCACGGCGAGCAGGCGTCGCAATTCGAAGAACTTGTTTTCACGCTCAACAGGGTCGGAGGTGTCGGCGGTCTCGATGAACAGTTGCCGGATCCGGCCGTGCTGGTCGATGAGGAAATCGACGGCGTCGGCGGTCGAGTCGATCGTGGTTGCCATGGTTGACCTCCCTCGGGCAATCGGGACGGACTGACGAATTACGTCCGTCGCCGCGGTACCCGGCAGCGAGCACGCGAAACCGCCCGGCAGGCCGGTTACGTGCTCGCGCTGCCCGCGATGGGAGCGGGATATATCGAAGTCGGCACGCTGTGGCACCACGGGCGATGGATCTCCGAACCCGGCAGCGAAGCCAGTTCCGGTATCCAGCGCCGCACGTAGTTCCCCTCGGGATCGTAGCGTTCGGCGGTGCCGACCGCTCTCGGGTCGAAACGGCCCGCCTGCTGCCAGGTGAAGCGGTCGCTCCCCGCGTCGTCGAGCAGCCACCGCCGGAAATGCTCCGCGCCGACCCGCCAGTCCACCTGCAGCGTCGTGGTGAGGAAACTGGCGGCGATCACCCGTGCCCGCTCCGGCATCCATCCTTGTGCGGCCAGCTGCCGCATGCCCGCGTCGACGATCGGGTATCCGGTGCGGCCGTCGCGCCAGGCGCCGACGACGACCGGATCGTGCGCCTGCCGCACATCCGTACCCGCGCCGGACCGCGCGAGATCGGCCCGGGCGACGAGGAACTGGAGATGAAAGTCGCGCCGAGCGAGCTGCCGGGCGAAAGCGCGGCCGTCCGGCGTCGCCATGTCGGTGTGGTACGCCATTTCGGCGGCCGACAGGCAACCGAAATCCAGGTACGGCGACAGCCGGGAGCATCCCTCGCCCGTGAGGTCACCGTTGGACCGGCCGCGTGGTTGTCGCCGTTCGCCGGTGCAGCCTCGCCACAGCGCACGACCCGTGATCTCGCCTCCGACCGCCAGCTGCGGTGAAATGGCCGCGTCGCCGAGTTCGTCGAATCTCGGCACGGGATCACTTTCGATGCGGGGAACGATCAATTCCGTGGGCTTTTCCAGCGGTCGTCGCTTCGGCGCCGACAACCATCGGCGAAAATAGGTCGCGAAGTCCGGAACCTCGTCGTCCGGCCGATACGGTCCGCAATCGGCGGGATCCACGGCGGTGAGGGTGGCGGGATGGGTGTGCAGCAGGCAGCTGCGCCGCGCCAGCCGTTCGCCCAGTGCCCGAAGTCGGCATCGGTTGTACCAGGTGGCGTCCTCGGCGATGTGGACGCTGTCGGCGTGCACCTGTGCCGCCACCCGATCCACCGCCTCGACGTAGTCACCGTGCCGAATCACCAGTTGCCCTCCGGCGCAGCGAAGTTCGGCATCGAGTTCGGCCAGCGCGGCGGAGAGGAAACGCAGCTTGTTGCCGGCCGGGCGAGTGCTGCCGACGAGCCGGTCGTCGACGACGAACAGCGGAACCACCGCCGCGCCCTCGTGTACGGCGGCCAACAGGGCCGGGTTGTCGTTGACGCGCAGGTCACGGGTGAAGAGTGCGATTGTTACGGCCATTCGAGGTTCTCGACGACAGGCATCCGTCGCGGGGATCGACGACGGCGGAATCGGACATTCGGCGGCGTGCCACGCCGATGCGGGCGGTATCGAAGTAACGAGCTTTACGCCAATGCTGCGCGACGGCGGCTGTCATGTCAAGTCGGGCTCGCGGCCGCGCGCGCCGGATCAGTGTTCGCGGAACAGATCGGTGAGCCAGGGCTCCAGGTCGGCGCTCAGCGCGGTCAGATCCGGCTCGCCCGACTCGTCGAGCGCATCGGCGGTGAGCTGGCGTACGGCGTAGACGACGCCCATGTAGGCGGTGACGGACAACAGTGGCTGCCGGTTGCCGCTGGCGCTCTGCACCAGACCGCGGATGTACTCGGCGAACAGCCGGATCGACTTGCGCCTGCGTCGCCGGGCGGCGGGCCCGAGCCCGTCGATCTCCACCTGGTAGGCGCGCGCTACGACCAGGTCGTTCTGCAGGGAGCCGAGGTACTGGCCGAGGGAATCGGCGACGATGGATCTGCGATCCCGGCCCTTGACGTCCGCGGCGGTCAGCTGGGTCAGCAGCACTTGGATGAAGCGGTCGTAGCCCGCGAATACGCACTCGTCCTTGTTGGCGAACGCGTCGTAGAACGCCGCCAAGGACACTCCGGCCCGCTTGGCGACATCGGTGGGACCGAATCCGGCGTAACCGCGGGCGGCGAGCAGTTCGGTAACGGCGACCAGCAACCGTTCCCGCTGCGCCGCCATCACCTGCTCGCGCCCCAGATGGTGGCGCCCCCGCGGCAACGCGGCGGGAAGTGTGAAGAACACTCCGTCTCGCACCGGAACGATCGGTGCGTCAGCGTCGGCGGGCGCGGCGGACACCCCTGCAGACTACCGAGCCGGTCGGATCCGGGTATGGGTGCGGCTTCAGTGGGTAGCCCGCAGCACATGACCGACACACCACTCGCACTCGTCACGGGAGCCTCCAGCGGTATCGGTTTGGAACTGGCCCGGCGGTTCACCGAACACGGCTACGACGTCGTGACCGCGGCGGAGGACGACGCCATTTCCGCGCCCACCCGGCCCGACGCCCGTTGAACCCGGAAGGGCAGACGGCGGAGCAGGTACAACGGACCGCGAGCGACGCCCTGGTCGCCGACGGTGTACATCTCCTGCCCGCCGATGTCACGACCGCGAGTCTCGAGCTGGAGCCGGCCGACTGGGAACGATTTCGGCGGCACTGGGAAGACTTGCACCCGGACGTCTACGCCGACGCCCGTGGCACGCGCAGGCTGCGCCGGTACGGCCGGTTCTCGCTCACCGGTCCGGCCGGTCGGATCGGCCTGCTGTCGTCGGATACGTTCGTGCAGCCCGAGGAATCCAACCCGCTCTATATCGGCGTGGACCGCACTTTCGAGCCCTTGACCGACGCATTCGTGACCGACCCTGTTTTCGTGGCGGTGCTGCGACTGCTCGCGCGATTGGCGACGGCGCTGGACGCCCCGGCGCGGTGGAGCGCGAAAGTCCATCCCTTTCGGGTCATCGCCTCGGCGGACGCGCACGGCCTGCCTACACCGGAAGGCCGCCACCGCGACGGCGTCACCTTGGTCTCCTCGCTCCTGGTGGGACGGCAGAATGCCCGGGGCGGTGCGAGTTCGGTGTTCGATCCGAGCGGACGACGACTGCTGCGGACCACGCTCGATCGGCCGGGAACGCTGTTGCTGGGCGATGACCGCCGCACCTTGCACAGTGTTTCGCCGGTGCGTCCGATGGATCGGAGCCGCCCCGCCTATCGCGATGTCCTGGTGGTGACGTTCGCGCCGGGCTGAGGACCGCCGAATGGTGGTCATGGCCCGATCCGTCGTCGACCATGGCGTGGCCCGGATGCTCGCCTGCCCGGGCCACGCGCAATCGGTCAGCCGAGCGGCAAATCCAGGCAGGACGGGGCGCCATCCGGTGCACTGACGGTGATCGTCGAACCGGCCTTGTTCGCGCTGGAATACAGCGGATCCATGCCGTCGAGGACGAGCATCAACCGATGGCCGTCGGGGAGATCGTAGGCGGCCGCTTGCAGCTCCCACGAAACGGTCGCGGGCAGACCGGACTCGATCGTCTTCGGTTCGTGGGTGATGATTCTCGCCGAGCCGTTCTCGTCGACATCGAGCAGATAGGCGATCACTGTCGCGGACTCGTCGGTGCTGTCGATGGTCGCTTGCAACCGCGGGATCCCGCGGATCTGCCTGGCGACGCCGCCTCGCGCCGCGAGCAGCGGCCCGGTCGACCAGACGAGGGCATGACCGCGGTCGATCTCATCGGTCCGGTAGATCTTGGGATTGCCGGACCACTCCTGCTGGCCTGTCGTCATGAGCTTGTCCATGGCGACGACCTCGGGCTCCTCGCCCACCGTGAAACTGCGTTGCCAACCTCCCGTGGCATCGGGGGTCAGCACACCGTCGCCGCCCTCACGCGCATCGGTCAAGGTCAGTACTTCCGTGTCGGTGGTGACGTCCGCCCACGAGGCCTTCTCCTCGCGCCGCGCCGGTTCGATGATCACGTTCTGACCGTTCCCCGCGCCCGGAGTGGTCACGTAGGTGAACATGACCTGATTGCTGATCTCCGGCCACGTGTCGACGCCGTTGTCCTCCTCCTTCAGGTAGTGATCGAGCCAGGCGTACGCCTCGCGCAGTGGCTCGTTCGGTGCTACGCCCGGCATGGGGGGAGCGATCAGGCCGGAACCTTCCGGTGCCGCGTGGTCGCCGATCCACATGTTCAGCCGTTTCGGGCGCGGAAGCTTCTCGAAGGTCTCCAGCACCTGGTTGACCGGAAAAAGGCCCTCGTGCCAGGTATTCGAGAAGAAGGTCGGAATGTCACGGGAACCGGCATAGCGTTCCGGCGAGCGTTCGGTGCCCCACTCGACGACCGGATCCATGTCCACGCCCTCGGCGAACTTCGCCAGGATCTCCAGCGCCTTTTCGTCGAACTTCTCCGCCTGCTCGCCACCGGTCAGGCCGATCAGCGCCTCGACGGCCTTCAGATGGCGGGTGCCGTTGTCGTACAGACTGGTGGCGAGGTTGCCCCAGGTACTGAGGGCGACGACGACGTCGACCCGGTCATCGTGCGCGGCCACGAGCTGGCTGATGCCCGAGCCATAGGACTCACCCATGAAGGCGATGCCGCTGGGGGCGAGCTCGTCTATCGCGTATTGGAGCACTTTCTCGCCGTCGGCCCGGTCCAAGGGACCGGCGACATCGACGGTTCCTTCGGACGTGCCGAACCACGGCAGGTTCGTTCCCGGTATGGCCGACCAGCCGATTCCGCGTGGCGTGTAGGCCAGCACGTGATAGCCCTTCCACGCGAGCGTGAGATAGGCGTACTCGAACAACGGCCAGCCGACAGGTGTCCACCCAGCTGGGAAGACCACCAGCGGGCACGGCCGGGTGGTGATCTGACGCAGCATGTGCGCCGACAGACCGATCCCGCCCGCCCCTTCGATGCGCGGGAAGGTCGGCACGGCGACGTTCAGCGCCCGGTTCACCAAGTCGTCCACGTCATCGGGCACCAGCCCTTTGCCGCTGCGCTTCTGCACGGCGCTCACCAAGTTGGACGCGAACTGCACCGCTTCCGGGCGCACCTGCCCTTCGGCGTCCCAGGGCCCCTGGACTGCGATCCGTGCGAGCTGTTCGGATGTGGTCCCGACGATCGGATCTCCTTGCGACATCGGCGTCATCGATCCTTCCTGCCAGTTGCTACGGAACTGCGGACCGCAGCAGCGTGACACGACATGTGATCCGATCTCACCGGATCCGACAATGCGTTTCTCGTTCGCAATAGACCGTCGACCAGCGGAAACGTTGCAATATTTGATTATCCGCCGCGACCATCGCGAACGGCCCGGGAATCATCCGCGCGAATTTGCCGACGATGTGAACATGCACCGAGTGCGCAGTGGCCAGGTGCCCAGCCCCGGCGAGGTCCGCCGCCGCGACCGGAGCATGAGCACGTTCGATCGTGGGTCGACCGGCGCGGCAACCGGCGGCTGCCGCGCCGGGCAAGGGTCACTGATTCTCGGCGCCCAGTTTCACCGGAATCGACAGGGGGCCGACGGTGAAGAACGACGGCGAGTAAGGGATTTCGTCGGGGTCGATGGCGAGTTCGAGGTTCGGCAGCCGACGGTAGAGCGAGGCGAGCGCGAGACGGCCCTCCAGGCGGGCCAGGCCCGCGCCGATGCAGTACCGCGGCCCGTGACCGAATCCGAGATGTCCGCCGCGCTGCTCCCTGGTGATGTCGAACTCGTTCGCGGTCTCGCCGTACTCGGCCGGGTCGATCCCGCAGGCTTGGAACGCGACACCGACCGCCTGACCCTTGGGTATGGCGACTCCGGCCACGGTCACGTCCGTCAGCGTGAATCGCCAGCTCGTCATCATCACCGAATGGCGGTAGCGCACCGTCTCTTCGACCACATCACCCCAGCGGTCTTCCGCCTTCGCGAGCGCGAGCTGCTCGGGGTGTTGCGACAGCGCCAGAATGGCGTGCCCGAGCAGATGCACCGTGGTCTCGTGCCCGGCCACCAGCATGATCCACAGAACGGCGACCAGTTCGTCGGCCGTGAGTTTGTCGTCCCGATCGCGAGCTTGCACCAGACCGGTGGTGAGGTCGTCGCCCGGCTTTTCCTGTTTCCGGTCCGCCAGTTCGTACAGGTACGTCATCAGCGAGTTCTGTGTCGCGAACGCTTCCTCCGGCGGTGTGGTGTGCGCCAGCAGGGTTGCGGTCCAGCGTCGCAGCCGGTCCCGATCCGGCTCGGGCACCCCGAACAGTTCGCAGATCACCGCCATCGGCAGCGCTTCGGTGAAGGTGGGCACCAGGTCGACTCCGTCACCGGCGGCCACCACGTCGTCCAGCAATCGGTCGATGATCGCCTGGATGCGCGGCTCGAGCGCCTGCACCCGGCCCGGCGTGAACGCCTTGCTGATCAGACCCCGCAGCCGCCGGTGGTCGTCACCGTCCTTGGTGGACAGGTGGTCGCCCTGCACGACGGCGCGCAGCGGCCAGTCCTCCGGGATCGAACCGTCGTGCAGGGCCGGCCAATGCTTCGGATCCCGCGCGAAGGTCTTGTTGTCCCCGGCGAGGATCTCACGCACCGCGTCGTGGGTCAGGGCCAGGTAGGCGGGCACGCCGCCGGGGAACTCCACCTCGACCACCGGCGCGATCTCCCGGAGCCGGATGCAGGTGTCCAGCAGATCCTCGTTCGCCGCGGGGAATGCGGGCAGGCTGGTTGTCATCGGTTTCCCTTCTGCGCATGAACCCTTCAGCCGTCGTGATGACGGTCGTTGCACGAGTATCGAAGCGAGTCCGTTCGAGTGCCGGTCAATTGGCGAATCCTGCCCGCAACCGCAAGTCGAGCGTCGCAAAACGACATTTCGGTGATTGTCCGGCCCACCGCGGCGGGCTCGTCGCCGCGAAAACGGTTAGGGTTTGGGCGATGTCCGTGGGCGGCTGGAGGAATTCGTGGAACTGAAGACGGTGCTGGGGCGCGTCGTGCGAGCGGTGAACGCCGGGGTGGCCGGCATGCTCGACGCGCCGGTACTCGGGCGCCTGCTGGGCAGAGGATTCGTGGTCATCACCTATGTGGGGCGACGGTCCGGGCGGACGTTCAGTACACCGGTCAACTACTGGCGAAAAGCGGACGAGCTAGTCATCGGGGTCGCGTTTCCGGACCGGAAGACGTGGTGGCGGAACTTCCTGGGCGAGGGCGGCCCCATCACGCTCCATCTGAACGGCGCCGACCGGCCCGGGCACGCGGTAGCGCGACGCGACGAACGCGGCCGCGTCTTCGTGACGGTACGGCTCGACGACGCGAGCTGATCCCACTGGCCTCGTCCGCATCGGCGGGACACCAGAAGTGCCGCAACGGATTACGGCGCAAACTCCTGGACGCTCGCGGACGGCTTCGTCTGGGCGATGATCGCGGGGCCCATCCAGCGCCGTAGATACCGCCGCAGGTCATCGTCGCCGCGCGGTGGATTGCCCGGGGAAATGAAGAACGACTGCATCGTGCGCAGGACGTATTCGACGAGCTCGTGCAGCGACTCGTCGTCGTATCCGTAACGCGCCCAGTCGACGTCGAAGCGCTTGATCATCGTCATGCCGAAGGCTTGCGCCTCTTCGGAGGTCAGGCTCTCCGGATGGACGTTCGAGTACGTGCTCGACAGCAAGATGCCGAGATGGGGTGTTCGACGGACCTCGGCGAGGGTGTACACCACCCCCTCCGTCATCGCTTCCACGGCGTCCTCCAACCCGCTGACGTGCTGTGTCAGCCGATCGAGGAACCCGTCGACGGAGGCGATCGCCGCCGCGGTCATCAGCGCGTCCGCGCTGGGAAAGTACCGGTAGACCGTCTGCCGGATGACGCCGAGCGACTCGGCGACGTCGGCGATGCCGATCTCCGAACCCGTCCGTCCGATCAGATCGACCGCGGCGGCGACGATGCGACGCGAGGCTTCCTCGTCGTCCTTCGGCGGACTCCCGCCCCACCCGCGCCTTCCTGCCACTGCCCGCTTCCTCGACTCGAAGCCCGTCGCTTGCGAACCCCCTGATGGAAGGCCTGCCGACCCTCCGGATCAAGGGTTCGACCGTATCACAAGGGTGCCGCGGTCCCGGTTCCGACGCAATTCTGATCATACACTTGGACAGTCGTATGTATGATAACTGCAACGCGGCTCGGCGCACCGGGTCGTGCCGCCGGACCGGTTCGTTTTCGGAAAGTCGAGGTATAGCCCAGTGACCGATCTTCAAGTACGGAAGATGCGCTTCGCATTCGCGGACTACGACGTGCCCTTCTTGTGGAACGAGGAGAATCCGGCCTTCTCGTCCATGGCCAACGCGGTGTCCTTCCTGGCGATCGGCTTCGAGAAAATGATCGTCAACATGATCCGCGAGGCCATGCCCCTGATCACCGATCCAGAGGTCGCCGAGGAAGCCGACGCGTTCGTGCGCCAGGAGGGGCAGCACTCCACCGCCCACCGCCAGCACGCCAATGCCTTGATCCGGCGCTACCCGGGACTGCAGGAGACACTCAACGAAGTGATCGCGGAATTCGACCGCCTCACCGTGAACACTTCGGTCGAATACCGGCTCGCCTACACCGCCGATCTCGAAGCGACGTTCACGCCGGTGTTCAAACTGATGCTCGACAACGACTCGACCTTGTTCCAGCCGGGCGACGACCGGGTGGCGTCGCTGTTCATCTGGCACTTCGTCGAAGAGGTCGAACATCGTAGTTCCGCACTGACCATCTTCGATTCCGTCGTCGGGAGCGATGTATATCGGATGCGCATGGCGCCGTCGATCTTCCGTCACGTGATGAAGGTGATCCGGTTGGCCTGCGCGGGCTTCAACAAGCATGTCCCGCTGGAGGAGCGACAGGTCGACGCGCTGTCGATGTTCGCGAATTACCGGCGAAGGCAGAAGCTGCGCACGTGGTTGCCGTTTCTGCAGGCCGAGGACAACGGCCCGATGCCGCGTGCGTTCGACCACCTGCCGCTCGGTGAACAACTCGTCGCACTGGCGGGCATCATCCGCAGTCAATTGCCGAAGCACAATCCGGACCACGAGACGCTACCCGAACTGGCCGGCGTGTGGTTCGAACGCTATGACGCCGGCTACGACGTCTCGCACTGGTACACCGCCGACACGGTCGTACGCTAGGAGCCGGGCCGATGGCTGATCATTGCGCACCCACCTTCGACCGTCTCGCGACCATGCTCGGCTTCTCCTGCGAGGAGGCCGGCGGGCCGGTCGAGGTGCGAAACCCTTTCGCGTTGGAGAACTGGACCCTGCCCGTCCTCGAATTCACGATCGTCCTGGGCGCGGTCCTGGCCCTGATCTACGCGATCGCGCGGCTGCGCCGCCACGGCGATCCCACCAACTTGGTGCTCTGGTTCGGGGCGACCGCGTATCTGTTCATCATCGAGCCGCCGCTGTACTTCCCCGCGGCGTTCGGCATCGACGCGCACGTCGACACGATGTTCGCGCACAACCTGTTCACCGTGGAATTCCTCTGGGGCCGATTACCGCTCTACATCATCGCGATCTACCCGTTCATGGCCACCCTCGCGTTCGAATTGGTCAGGATTCTCGGGGTCTTCCGGTGCTACGGGGTGCTCGCCGGATCGGTGTGCGTGGGATTCGTCCACCACGCCTTCTATGAGATCTTCGATCATCTCGGCCCGCAGCTGCGCTGGTGGGAATGGTCGGTCGACAACCCGATCAATCAACCGATGTTCGATTCGGTACCGCTTCCGAGCGTGGTCGTCTTCGCCGCCCTGTGGCCGATGTCGCTCGCCTTCTGCGTCCAATCGTTCGTCGGCCGCCACGTCGACCAGGGCCGGATCTTCTCCGGAGAGCAGCTGGTCGGGCGCACGATCGTCATCGGCATCCTCGCGTCGTTGGGCACAGCGGTGCTGCCCATCCCCGCGACCGTCTTCGGCATGGGTAGCACCACGGTGCGTGGCGTGCTCTACGCCGCCGAATTGGTCGTCCTCTCCATCGCCGCCGTGGTGATCCTGACCCGCCAGTGGCTCCGGCTGCGGCGCGGCGACTCGGACGCGGCGCCCTATACGAACGACTTCGTCCGCATTTACGGCGTGGTGTACCTGGGAGCGATGGCATTGCTCTGGGCGACCGCGTTGCCCGATTTCTTCGCCGCCGTCGACGGTGTGACCAGCGAAGGAGACCCGATCGGGAATCTGTGGTACACCCTCGCGTGCTTCGTTGTCGCGGTCCTCTGCCTGGTCGCCGTATTCACGGTGCCCCGGAGAAAGGCGCCCCCGAGCGTTGCTCCTCCCGCCCCGGAAGCCACCGCGAGTTCCGCGGCATAGCGGGACGACCGACGCCGTCGGTGACGGGCGGGCGGGCGCCGTGGGCACGGTTGCCCGGACCGGAGTGTGACACCCGGCTCGCTCGGGATTTTCCATGCCGGTGCACTGGTTGTACCAGGGGCCGATATGAGGAGGTCATGTGGCACGGGAGTACAACCGGAATCCCGCGGCGGTCGCCGCCTTGACGCCTGAGCAGTACCACGTCACTCAGGAGAACGGCACGGAGCGGGCGTTCACGGGCGAGTACTGGGACAACCACGAGCCGGGCATCTATGTGGATGTGGTGTCCGGTGAGCCGTTGTTCGCCTCGGTCGACAAGTTCGACAGTGGAAGTGGATGGCCGAGTTTCACCAAGCCGATCGAAGCCGGGAACGTGGTGCGGAAGCGAGACTTCAGCCATCTGATGGTCCGCACCGAGGTGCGCTCGGCACACGGCGACAGCCATCTCGGGCACGTGTTCACCGACGGCCCCCGCGCGGCGGGCGGCTTGCGGTACTGCATCAATTCGACTGCGCTGCGGTTCATCCACCTCGACGACCTCGAGGCGGAAGGCTATGGGCAGTACAGGACTCTCTTCGCGAAGGAGGAGGCGTGACCGACACGCGCAAGGCGATTCTGGCCGGTGGATGCTTCTGGGGCATGCAGGACTTGATCCGCAAGCAGCCGGGGGTGGTTTCGACACGCGTCGGCTACACCGGTGGACGCAACGACCGTCCCACGTGCCGGAACCACCCTGGCCATGCCGAGGCGATCGAGATCGTCTACGACCCGGCCCGGACGGACTTCCGGCAACTGCTGGAGTTCTTCTTCCAGATCCACGATCCGACGACGAAGGATCGCCAGGGCAACGACATCGGAAGCAGCTATCGCTCGGCGATCTTCTATCTCGACGACGACCAGAGGCGCGTCGCCCTGGACACCATCGCCGATGTGGACGCCTCCGGTCTGTGGCCCGGCAAGGTGGTCACCGAGGTGACCCCGGCGAGTGAGTTCTGGGAGGCCGAGCCGGAGCATCAGGACTACCTGCTGCGTTACCCGGACGGTTACACCTGCCACTTCCCCCGGCCGGGGTGGAAGCTGCCGAAGCGGCAGACCACCGCCCAGTAGAAGCCGGTGGGTTCGGCGCTTCCGCCGAGCCTTCGGAGCGCACAGTCGACGTCTGCGCCACCACACCCGGGGTGGCGCAGACGTCGCGTTTCACGACGTCCTCCGCCCGCTGCCGCCGGGCGTCCAGCCGGAAGCCTCGCGCGCACACTCCGGGCGATACCGGACGGAAACCTCATGCGGTAGAGAACATTTCGACTCAATTCCGGCCGTGCCGGGCTCCCCGCCGTGGGGAGAATGCGTGCTCGGGCACCGATATGATCGTCGGCGCTTGGAGCTCCCGGCCGGTCGACCCGAGGTAGGCAGATGACGCGCAGCGGCACGAAGGTTCTCGATGTGGTGGGCAGTCGCCGGATGGCGGTGGCGACGCTGGCCACCATCACCGGCTTCTACTATCTGTTCGTCGCGTTCACCAATTGCGTCGACACCGACACCAATCGCAACGGCGTGGCCGCTGTGCTGTCGATGAAAGCGACGATCCACAATCCGGGCACGGACTGGCGCGCGATCACCAATGGCAATGTCGCGCTCGTCGCCTACATCCTCGTGGTGATCTGGGAATTCCTGATCGCCTTCGTGCTCCTCACGGCGGGAGCCGTATGGGGCAGGGTGCTGACCGGACGGCCGCGCAGGCTGCGAGCAGGTCTGGACGCGGCCGTGAAACTGTCGAGCCTGGGCTGGACCATGGCGGTGCTGCTGTTCTTGGGCGGGTTCCTGACCATCGGCGGCGAATGGTTCCGCATGTGGGCCAACCACGACGTGAACGCCTCGTCGGCCGCGTTGCAGAACTTCCTCATCGCGGGCGTCGGCCTGATTCTGGTTCACCTCCCGGACTCGCAACGCAGCCCGCTCCGCGAAAGTGACGCGGCAGCAGCGGAATCCGACTGGTAACGGGCGGCCGACGACGCGAGCGTCAGCGGCCGTTGCGTTCGAGTTCGCCCAACTGTTTCTGCAGACGTTCCAGTGCGGCCCGGATCTGGTCGATCTGCGCGTTGAGTTCGGCGATCTTCGCCTGATCCACCGGCGGGGGCTGCGCCTGCGGTGGCGCGACCGGTGGCGCTGCGGGCTGTTGCCCCGGCGGCAGTGGGGCACCGGGTCCGCCGCCGGGCGGCGTGGCGAGTCTGCCGGTGGCCGGACCGAACACTTGCTCCAGCGCCTCCGCGAGGGTCGGCGCGTAGCCGACGAGGACACCGCCGGTGCCGGGATCGCGGTAACTGACCAGCACTCGCGCCAACTGCGGGAACGTCGACGCGTTCTGCGCCGTCGAGATCCGTTCGGTGAACAGCGGCTCGGCGTAGAGCACGCCGCCGTCGGCGATCGGCAGGGTGAGCAGATTGCCGTACTGAATCCGGTTCGAGCGCTCGAGCAGGGTTCGCTCGGAGGCGACTCTGGTGTCGGAGATCATCGAGTTCTGGATCTGTTGCGGACCCTGAGTGAGGGTGTCGGTGGGCAACTGCGAGACGGTGATCTTGCCATAGCCCTCCGGGTCGGAGCGGGCGGAGACGTAGGCGGAGAGGAATTCCCGGTTGTAGCCGACCATCGCGCTGGCCAGCCGGAACGACGGTCCCGCACCGGCCTGGTCGCCGACCAGGACGTAGAACGGGGGCTGATGCGGATTGGACTCCACGGTGGGGTCGCTGGGCACCGACCAGAACGCGTTGGTGGTGAAGAATTCACGTGGCTCGTCGACGTGGTATTTGGCGAGCATCTCACGCTGGATCGTGAACAGGTCTTCGGGATACCGGAAGTGCGCCCGTAGCTCCGGGCTGATCGACTCCTCCGGTCGGACCGTGCCGGGGAAGACCTTCATCCAGGCCGCCAGCACCGGATCCTGCCGGTCGACCTGGTAGAGGGTGACCGTGCCGTCGTATGCGTCGACGGTCGCCTTGATGGAGTTGCGCACGTAGGAGATCTCTCGCGGCGACTCCCGCTGGGTCTCGTCGCCCGGCTCGAGGGCTTCGAGCGAACTGCGCTTGGCGTAGGGGTAGCCGTCGATCGAGGTGTACGCGTCGACGATCCAGACTATCCGGCCGTTCACAACCGTCGGGTAGGGGTCGTTGTCGGTGGTCAACCACGGTGCGACGAGTTCGACACGATGGCGGGGATCGCGGTTGAAGATGATCTTCGAACCGGGACCGATCGCCTTCGAGAAGACGATATTGCGCTCGGTGTAGGTCACCGCGAAGGCGAGGCGGTTGACCCAGTTGGCGATCGGGACGCCGCCCGCGCCGGCGTAGGTGTAGGTGGTGGTGTCGGTGTCGTACTCGCGGGGCTCGGTGCCGCCGCCCACGATGGCGTAGTCCGGGCTCGCATGGGCGATCACTTCGCCGAAGTAGACGCGCGGCTGATCCACTCGGATCACCTGGTGGCCGGAGGCTTGGGACGCGATGTCACCGACGGCGTAGATCGGATATCCGCTGTTGCTGCTCGCGGCATCGCCCGCGGCCTCGCGGACCGCCGCGTTCACCCGGTTGGCCGGTGCGGCGACGAATCCGTTGCCGTGCGTGTAGACGGTGTGCCGATTGACCCAATGGCGCTGGTTGCCGCTCAGCGCGGTCGGGGTCAGCTCGCGCGCCGCGACCACGTAGTCGCGCAGTTGTCCACCGACCCGGTAGCGATCCAGGTCCAGATGCGGTGGGAAGCTGTAGAAATTCTTCAGTTGTTGTTGCTGGGTGAACGTCCGGGAGAGCACGTTCGGGTCCAGCAGGCGGACGTTACCGATCGTGGTGATGTCCGCGGGGACCTCGGGTGGCGACCTGGTGCCGACGCCGGGATAGGGCTGGTACTCGACCCGGTCGCTGCCGATCCCGTACGCCTGCCGGGTGGCCGCGATGTTGCGTTGGATGTAGACGCGCTCCATGTCGGCGGCGTTCGGGCGGACGGAGAACTGCTCGACGGCCAATGGCCAGACCGCTCCGACGAGGATCGACGACAGCAGCAGAAGCGCCGCGGCCATCGCCGGGATTCGCAAATCCCGCACGACGATGGCGGCGAAGACCGCCACGGCGCAGATCACGGCGATCGCGAAGAGAATGAGGCGGGCGGGAAGCACCGCGTTGATGTCGGTGTAGCCGGGGCCTGCGAAAGTGGGTTCCTTGCTGCGGCTGGATAGCAGTGAGTACCGGTCGAGCCAATAGGCGGCAGCCTTCAAAAGGATGAACGAGCCGGCCAGTATCGCGAGCTGCACGCGGGCCGCGTGCGTCAGGCCGCCCGTCTTTCTGGACAGCCGCAGGCCACCGAGCAGGTAGTGCGCGGCGAGGCTCGCGACAAAGGCGAGGACCACGGCGATGAACAGCCAGTTGAGTACGAATCGATAGAAAGGCAGGTCGAAGACGAAGAACCCGACGTCGTGCCCGAATTGCGGGTCGGACACGCCGAAGGACCCGCCGTGGACGAACAGCTGGACGGTCATCCAGTTCGACTCCGCGGCAAGGCCGCAGACGAGCCCCAGCGTGGTCGCGATGCCGAGACCGAACCGCACCGGATGCCGGAGCACCGCCGCCCGATACGGCCGAAGACTGTTCTCCTCTTCGGACTCGGGAACGAAGAGCGGGCGGAACCTGAACGCGAGCCACAGCACCACGAAAAGGACGCCACCGATGATCAGCGCGACCGCGATGAACAGCGAGAGCCGGGTGAACAGCACCGTCAGCCAGACACCACGGAAGCCGACTTCGCCGAACCACAGCCAGCTGACATAGCCTCGGATCAGCCGAGGCACCACCAACAGCGACACGACGAACACCGTGGCGGCGATCACCAGCATCCGGGTGCTGCGATGCAACCGTCGCGGGCGGAGGCCCTCGCGTGCGCTCATCTTGCACTCCCCGTGGCTGCCGCCCGGCCCGACGATGGACGGCCGGGGCGGACTACCAAGCTCGATACTACGACGTCCCGGAGCGCTCGATCAGTTCCCACAGGTACGCCACGTGATCGGCCATGTCCACGGCCGGGTCGTACAGCCACTGCGTCTGCAGGCCGTCGAGGACGGCCATGGCGAGGACGGCGAAGCGGTCGGGATCCAGATCGGCCGGGACGCGGCCGGATTCGCGGAGGTCGGCGATGGCGCGGGTGAGAGCGTCCCGGGCAGTGCGGTAGCGGTCGCGTAAGTATTCGTGGGCCGGGTGCTCGGGGCGGGTCGCCTCGGCGGAGAAGCGCGCGTAGAGCTCGACCAATCCGGGAACTTCCGCGTTGTGCCGGATCAGGCGGAGCAATTCGGTTTCGGCGTCGACCCGGAGAAGCTGGACGCGCTGCTGGCGACCGGTGACCACTGACGGACGACCGCCTCCGGCTCACCGGCCTGCGCGGTAGCCCACGCTGACCACCGCGCGGCGCGCTTTCATCGAGCTACGGCGGGTACCGCGATGACCGGTGCGTTCTCGGTCGGAGCCGAAGCCCGGTGCAGGCCGCGGCGGTCATAGGCGTAGGTCGCGGTCACACCGAGCAGCAGGCCGATCCCGAGGCCGAGCACTGTCATCCACAAGCCCTGGCCGAAACCGGCTCCGGCGTGGGCGTCGAAGAACAGGATGGCGCGAATGGCGAGGTAGATCTGGTGCATCGGTTCGAAGGCGGCTAGGTTCGCGATGTAGGCGGGCGTCGCCTCCAAGGGGACCGTGGCGGCCGACGAGGGCAGGCCCAGGACGACGAACAGGATCAGATTGACCAGCAGCCCCGCGGTGCCGAAGGTGGCGAGCACGGCGAGCGCGGTCACTCCGACCGCGACGATGGCCAGTGTTCCGTAGAGCCACAACAGCAGCGGGCTGCCCAGTGGGACATTTAATGCCGAGGCGACCCCGAGGAATATCCCCGACAGAACCGGAGCCGCGGTGACGATGACCGCCCATTTCATCAGCAGCGTGCGGAACCGGGAGATGCCGGTGGACGGCGGGTGCACGAACCACGGGCCGTATTCGGTGGGCGTGAAACCGAGCACCGAGTCGACGAGCGTGTGGATGATCATGGCGCCGGTGAAGCCCGCCAGCAGCAGGATCAAGGTGTAGAAGAACGCGACGAGGCCCTGCCCGGCGCCGTCGTCCATCGGGCGGTAGGGCGCGGTGACGATCTGCACGGGATCGGTGAGCATCAGCCGGGCGGCCCCGCTGGGCTCGACCGGCGCGCCGGGTCCGGCGGCGAGGGCGGCGTTCACCTGATCGGTCAGGCTCTTGCCGACGGTCTCGTCCACCTGACGCAACGCGCGGTCGGCGATGCGCTGCATGATGCCGGTGGTGTAGGGGCCGATTCGCGGGTTGGTGTGGATGGTGATCACCGGGCGCTCGACCGCACCGGGCACCACCGCGGCGGCGCCGAGGATGGCGAGCCGCTTGGTGAAGTCGGACGGGATCACGATCGCGCCGTAGACCTCACCGTTCTGCAATTGGTTGCGCGCTTCGGCGATGCCGACGACGCGCAGGTCGATTTTCTCCGCCGGGATGCCCGCGACCAGCGCGTCGCTGACCTGAGCGCCGAAATTGGCGGGTTTGCCGTCGAGCGTGTCGCCGACGTCCTGATTCACCAGGGCCACCGGGAAGTCGTGCAGGTTCTTCTCGGTATTGCTGGCGTAGCCGAGATACATGGTGGCGAGCAGCGCCGCGAAGACCGTCAGCACTGCGATCGGGGCGGTGAAGGTCCGAACCGTCATGCGAGTCAATGTAGTCACCGCCTACAAAGTAGGCAATGACTACATTTTGTTATCCTGCCTACACCATGCCGATCACTCGAAGCCGGTCTTATCACCACGGCGACCTGCGCGCCGAGCTGTTGCAGCGGGCCGAGGCCACGCTGCGCGAGTCCGGCGTCGACGGGTTGTCGCTACGCCGACTGGCGCGTGACGTCGGCGTCAGTCACGCCGCTCCGACCCGGCATTTCAAGGACAAGCAGGCGCTGCTGGACGCCATCGCGGTGTCCGGCTTCCAGCGCCTCGCCGCCGCCTTGGCACAGACCGCGGCCGCCCACTCGGCCGATGGGCACATCCGCGCCCTGGCTCGCACCTATCTCCATTTCGCGACCGAGAACTCGGCGCTCGTCGCGTTGATGTTCGCGCGCAGGCACAGCCCCGCCGCGGGCGATGCGATGTCCCAGGCCGTGGACGCGGCGTTCGCGACGCCGGTCGCGCTCATCACCGAAGCGCAGAAGCGGGGGGAAGTGATCGACGGCGACCCGCGCCGGATCGCGCTGTCCGCGGTCGCCGCGCTACAAGGTCTGGCCACCTTCGTCGGCTCGGGCGTGATCGCCGCCGAGACCGCCGACGAATTGGTGGACGAGACGACCACACACATGATCGAAGGCTTGCGCCCCCGCCCGTGAGACGCCGCGGTTGCCCGGCGGCCTCCACGCAGCTGTTCGTCAGTACGCGATGAACAGGATCTCGTCGCGTGAGTAGTCGTGGCCGGGATGCTTCTCGGCCAGATGGGCTTGCGTCTTCGCCACGAGATCATCCTCGTCGGTTCCGACGATCAGTTCTCCGCAGGGGCAGTTCAGCTTTCGCTTCATCAGCGTCCTTCCTCCTCGATCCGACAGTCTATGCACAGGGAGGTGATCGAGCGCGAGGCAGCTGGTCACCCCGGCCCTTTGTGCAGCAGGGCGCGCAAGACCCGTTCCGCACCGTCCGGGTCGGGGGGCGCACCGGCGATCGTCGGCAGGTAGTGGAACGACTCGGCGATCCGGACGCTGGCGTAGGCCAGTTCGTCGAGGGTGAGCGTCGTGGCGATGCGCTCGTCCTCGAGATCCCGCGCGAGATACCGGGCCACGGCTTTCACAAGGCGCGGCTGGAACCCGTTGCCCGCCAAGGTGAGCAGCTTCATGGCACGCTCGTTCTCCTCCAACACGAACTTCCGCGCTCCCGGTTGCGCCAGTACCGCTCGGAGATAGGCGGCGAGCAGCGCGGGCACCCGAGCGCCCGGCTCGTCTCGTACCCGCTCCCACTCGTCGCGCAGCGTCGCCTCGGTGAGCGACCAGATGACCTCCATCAACAACTGGTCGCGGCTGCCGACCCAGCGGTACAGCGTCACCCGGCTGACCCCGAGTTCGGTCGCGAGCTGGCCGACGTCGAGTCGCTCGCCGCGCAGGAACTTTCGCTTCGCCAGACGGAAAGCGTCCATCGGTTCGGGCCGCCGCTGCGCGACGTCCCCCAGCGCCCGCTGCAAAGGCGTTCGAGATGCCATGCGGGCCAGCGTACCGCTGATGCAGCAGATCGTCACTATGTTGCACATGTGTTACTAATCGGTCATGACGATGCTCTTGACCAGCGAGATCCCGTAGGGCTTGATTGCAACATGTGCTGAATCTCGAACAAGGATGAAACAGATGTCAGACATGTTGCAAACCGTCCAAACCCGATACGGACCGGTGCGCGGACGCACCCGTGGGCCGGTGCACGAATTCCTCGGTATCCCTTTCGCCGCCGCCCCGGCGGGGAAGCATCGGTTCCTTCCACCGGTGCCGCCGCAAGCGTGGGCCACGGTCCGGGACGCGACCGATCCGGGCCCGACCGCGGCACGCGCGCCGTACGTGCCCGCTTACGACGGGCTCGTTCCCGAAGTGTCGATCCCGGGCGACGACGTGCTCAACCTCAACGTCTGGACCTCCTCGACCGAGGGTGCGCGCCCGGTGCTGGTGTGGATCCACGGCGGAGCGTTCACCAATGGCTCCAACGCCCTGCCGACCTACGACGGCACGGCGTTCGCCGCGAGCGGAGTGGTCGTGGTGGCCGTCAACTATCGCCTCGGCGGCGAAGGGTGGCTGCATTTCGGCGCGGACACAGTCAATCTCGGCATCCTGGACGTGGTGGCGGCGCTGGAGTGGGTGCGCGACAACATCGCGGCCTTCGGCGGCGACCCGGCGCGGGTGACCATCGCGGGACAGTCCGCGGGCGCCATGCTCGCCACCACTCTGCTCGCCGTGCCGCGCGCTCGGGGCCTGTTCCGCGGTCTGATCGCGCACTCCGGAGCGGCGGCCAACACCGTCACCCCGGACGAGGCGCGCCTGCTGATCGACAACGTGGCCGCACACATCGGCATCGAGCCCTCGCTCGACGCCTTCGCGGACGTGCCGATCGACGAATTGTCCACGCACGTCAGGGCGGTGCTGCACGAAGTGCAAACCGCCGCGGATCCGGCGAGATGGGGACGATTGGCGCTGACCACCTTGCCGTTCGCGCCTGTGGTGGACGGTTCGATCGTCGTCGACGATCCGCTGGCGGTAGTCGCCTCCGGCGCGAACACCGACGTGGCGATCCTGGCCGGGAGCAATGCCGAGGACGCCCGGCTCATCCTGGTCGCTTCCGGCGCCATCGATCAGATCGATGAGCCGACGCTGGCTGCCGGAGCCGAGGCATACGGATTGGACCCCGCCGTCGCGCTCCCCCGCTATCGCGCGTCCCGGCCGGATGCCTCGGCGGGCGACCTGCTGTCGGCGGTCGTCACGGACTGGTTCTTCCGCATCCCGGCGATTCGCCTTGCCGAGGCGCAGACCGGCGCGGGCGGCGCGGCGTGGGCCTTCCGATTCGACTGGCGCTCACCGCGGCTCGGCGGGCGGCTCGGCGCCGCGCACGCGGTGGACCTGCCATTCGTCTTCAAAACGCACACCCGCCCGGAGAATCACACCCTGGTCGGCGCGCACGCCCCCGACGCGGTCGCCGACAACCTGCACGGCATGTATCGGGCTTTCGTGCTCGACGCCGATCCGGGCTGGGCGCGGTACGAGCCGCAGCGGCGGACCACCGGCCTGATCGCCGGCACCGTCACCGTGGCGAACGATCCCGATGCCGCGGAGCGACTGCTGTGGGCGGGTGTGCGATGAGCGATCTGGTCCGCTACGACGACAGCACGCCGAGGATCGCCCGGATCGTCCTGAACCGTCCCGACGCACGCAACGCGCAGAACACCGAGCTGCTCTACGCCCTCAACGACGCGTTCGACCGGGCCGCCCGCGACGAGAGCATCCACGTGATCGTGCTGGCGGCCGAAGGCCCGCACTTCTCCTCGGGACACGATCTGCGCGAACACGACTGGCGCGCCAACATGGGTCTGCGCACGCCGGTCGGCACCTGGGCCGGCTTCGGCAGCCAGGGCGCCGAGGGACTCATGGCCCGCGAGGAGGAGATCTACGCCGGGTTCAGCGAGCGATGGCGCAACATCCCCAAACCGACCATCGCGGAGGTGCACGGCAAGGTCATCGCGGGCGGGCTGATGCTGGTCTGGCCGTGTGATCTGATCGTGGCGTCCGAGGACGCCGAGTTCGTCGACAACGTCGTCGCGATGGGCGCCAACGCGGTGGAGTTCTTCAACCACCCGTGGGAATTCGGCATACGCAAGGCGAAAGAGTTGCTGTTCACCGCCGGGACTCTCACCGCGGCCGACGCCGAACGCATCGGCATGGTCAACCGGGTCGTCCCGCGAGCGGAACTGACCGAGCACACCATGCGGCTGGCCGCGACGATCGCCGCCATGCCGCTGTTCGCGCTGAAACTGGCCAAGCGGTCGGTCAACGCCGCACAGGACGCGCAGGGCCGCGCGACGGCGCAGCAGACGGCCTTCGCGCTGCATCAGCTCGCGCATAGCCACAACGTCCAAGTCCACGGCGACATCGTGGACCCGGACTTCCTCGCGAGGTTCGCCCGCCGTGCCTGATCCACTCGCCCGGCCGCTCGGGCAGATCCTCACCGACCTGGCCGCCGCCGACCCGCACGCCGCGGCCATCACGTTCGAAGGCGCCACTTGGTCGCGGCAGGACCTCGAGTCGGCCGCCAATCGCCGAGCCAGGCACTTCGCCGAACTCGGTGTCCGCCGAGGCGATTACGTGACCGTCGCCTTGGCCAACAAACCGTCCTACTTCGCGACGGTCTTCGCGATCTGGAAGCTGGGCGCGGTGCCGCAACTCATCTCGCCGCGGCTTCCCGCACCGGAGCGATCGGCCGTGCTCCGGCTCGCGCGGCCGCGGCTGGTGGTCGGCGCCGCCGAACCCGGTCTCCCCACGGCGCCGGACGAGGACGAGCTGTCGGCAGAGTTCTCCGACGCGCCGTTCGACCACTATCCGGTCGCGCCCGCGTGGAAGGCGCCGACTTCCGGCGGGACGACCGGACGTCCGAAGCTGATCGTGTCCGGCCAGGCGGGTCTGCTCGACGTCGCGCCGCTCAACGCGGTGCTCGGTCAGCGGCCGGACGATGTCCAGCTCGTCAGCGGCCCGCTGTATCACAACGCGCCGTTCAATACCTCGTTCTTCGGTCTCCTGGCGGGCCAGCACCTGGTCGTGTTGCCGAAATTCGAGGCGCGCACGGCGTTGCGGGCGATCGCTCGTCACCGGGTCAGCTGGCTGACCGTGGTGCCGACCATGATGTCGCGCATGCTCGCCGAGGTGCGTGATCGGCCGATGGATTACGACCTCCGCTCCGTCCGGCGGCTCTGGCACATGGCTGCGCCCTGCCCGCCGTGGCTCAAGCGGGCCTGGATCGAGCTGCTCGGCGCCGAGAAGATCTACGAAATGTACGGCGGCACGGAGAATCAGATGATGACGCTGATCGACGGCCGGGACTGGCTGACCCACCCCGGCTCGGTCGGCCGCGCCGTCTTCGGCGAGTTCGTCGTCCTGGATGCCGACGGACGCCCGTGCCCGCCCGGCGTGGTCGGCGAGATCTTCATGCGCCCGGCCGAGGGCGACGGACCCAGCTATCGCTACGTGGGCGCCGAACCGCGCACCCGCGCCGGCTGGCCGGGCTGGGATTCTCTCGGCGATCTGGGCCACGTGGACGACGAGGGATTCCTCTATCTCAGCGACCGCCGCACCGACCTGATCGTCACCGGGGGCGCCAACGTCTTCCCCGCCGAGGTGGAGGCCGTGATCACCGAGTATCCCGGCGTGCGCGGGTGCGCGGTCGTCGGGCTGCCGGACGACGACCTCGGCAGGCGCGTTCACGCCGTGGTCGAGACCGACGCCCCGCTCGACGAGGCGCGGCTTCGCGGTCACGTCGAGTCGCGACTGGTCCGCTACAAATGCCCGCGCACCTACCGGTTCACCGATACCCCGCTGCGCGACGACGCCGGGAAACTGCGCCGCGCCGAACTGCTCGATCTCGAGGCGCGGCTGACGATCCGGGCCACCGGATCAGCCACGTGACCATTCGTGGCCCCAGTAGCTGTCGGCGGTGATCTCCTCCGCGCTGTATGTGGACTCGTCGACCAGCAGACCTTCGGTGCCGTATTCGAGATCCCAGCCGCCGGGCGTGCGGACGTAGAAGGAGATCATCTTGTCGTTGGTGTGCCTGCCGAGGGTCGACGACAACGGGAGACCCGCCCGCATGACGCGGTCGAGCGCCCGGCCGACGGCGTCGATCTCGTCGACCTCGACCATGATGTGCACCAGGCCAGGGCCGTCGGGACGGGTGCCGGGGATCAGGGCGAGGCTGTGGTGACGCTGGTTGACACCGAGGAACCGCACGCGTACCGGTCCCACCCCGGGTGGGGTGGGCACCCGGAAGGAGCCGCGCGGCAGGAATCCGAGTATCTCGCAGTAGAAACGGTTCGCCTCCTCGAGATCGGGCACCGGTAGCACGACGTGGCCGAGTCCCGAACCCGCTGTGACGAACCGGTTTCCGTGGGCGGTGACGATCGGGCTGTGGTCGAGCACCGGGCCGTGGAAGACCTCGACGGTGAACCCGGCGGGGTCGGTGAAGGTGCAGGCTTCCTCGACGCGTAGTGCGTCGACCTGCTCCTGAGCGAGCGGCGTGACCGCCACGCCCGCCTGCTCAAGCGCCTGCCGCACCCGGGCGAGCGCGCGGTAGTCGCGCACCTCCCAGCCGACAGCGAGCACCCGGTCCTGTTCCGCCGGAACGAGTTCCAAGCGATAGGCATGCTCGTCCATCCGCAGGTAGAGACTGTCCGGATTCGGCCCGGTGCCCTGCGCGAAACCCATCACGTCGAAGGCGAAGGCGCGCCAGGCCGCCACATCGGCGATGGCGACTCGGACGTAGCCGAGCGAGGCGATGTCAGCCATTGATTCGTCGTACTCCTCAGGAATAGGTGACTTGCACCGTGTCGGTGACCGGGACCGCCTGGCAGGCCAGCACGTACCCTTCGGCCAGATCGGCCTCGTCGAGAATTTCGTTGTGCCGCATCGCCACCTGACCGGAGACGATCCGGCAAGTGCAGGCGCTGCACGCGCCCTCGCGGCAGGAATAGGGCGCTTCCAACCCGTTGGCCAACAGGACGTCGAGCAGGACCTGATCGCGGGGCCACGGAAGTGCGCGCGTCTCGCCGTCGAGTTCCACCTCGACCGCCGCGTGGTCACCGGAGTCGATGGAGTCGACGACATCGGGCGTGGCGGTCTCGAACGGATTGCCGTTCAGCGACACGAACTTCTCGACGTGCACGCGCTTGCGCTCGGCGCCCGACCCGATCAATGCGGCGGAGACGGCGTCCATGAACGGGCCGGGTCCGCACACGAACGCCTCGCGCTCGCGCCACGGTTCCGCCAGCGCCGCGAGCTGCGGCCGCGACGGCAGCCCTTGCACGCTCTCCAGCCAGTGCACCACGACCAGGCGGCCGGGATACCGGGCGGACAGGTCGGCGAGTTCGTCGGCGAAGATCACCGAGCGCTCGTCGCGGTTGGCGTAGATCAGCGCGCAGTGCCCGGCTCCGTCCGCCAGCACCGATTTCAGGATCGACAGCACCGGGGTGATCCCGCTGCCCGCCGCGAACAACAGCACGTGCTCGTCCAGCGACGCCGGGGTGAAGACACCCGCGGGCGGTAACGCGTCGAGGTCCATGCCGGCAACCGCGTTGTCGCACAACCAATTCGACGCGTAGCCGTCGGGCGTTCGCTTGACGGTGACCTTCAGGGGCCCCGCTTCGTGCGGCGCGCTCGACAACGAGTAGCAGCGGCTCACCGAGCCGGTCAGCTCGCTCGGAATCCGCAGGGTCAGGAACTGGCCCGGCCGGTAGTCGATCGCATTCGACTGCTCCGCGGTCGGACTCAGCTCCAGCGATACCGCGTCGTGGGTCTCCCGGATCACCCGCGCCACACGCAGGGTGAGGAATGCACCGGGGCTACTCTCGGTGTCGTCGGGAACCTCGGCCCGGGTCCCCGGCGCCACGGCCGCTCGGGCTCGATCCACTGCTGCGTCTCCTCTTCGGTCCTCCACGGCTGTCACGGCACGTCCCCGTCCCGGGTGCTGACGTCGATGAGACCGTCGGCGACGGCGGCATCGATGCTGTCGCGCAGTGCGAGGCAGGTCCGTACCCGCGCACTGTCCGCGCCGGCGAACTCGGCGCACGCCGCCACCGCGCCCGCGTTCCACTGCACGCTGGTGTGCTGCGGACTGAACTTCTCGACGAGCACACACGTCGCGCAGATTCGGCAGGTAACCCGTTCCATCGCGGCCCCGCTCAGGCTCCGGCGGCGGCGCGCTGCTCGGCGAGATTCTCGGCGACCTCCGCCTCCCACGCCGTGACCGCCCTGGTGGTGTCCACTTCGAACTCGAAGCGGTCGGTCATCTTCGGATCGATGTCGGCCACGTCGGTGTAGAACTGCTCGTACCAGCGGCGCAGCTGGTAGACGGGTCCGTCCTCCTCGCACAGCAGCGGATTGTCGATGCGGGTCTTGCGCTGCCAGATCGCGGCGTCCTGTTCGAAGCCGCGGCCCAGGCCACCGGCGAACTTCGCCGCGATCTCCTCGGCCTGCTCCGCTGGCACGCCGTGTGGCTTCTTCACGATCGCGCCGTACTGCAGCACGAACTTCGTGGCTGACACCGGGTAGTGGCAGTTGATGAGGATGCCCTCGACGGTCAGGCCCGCGCTCTCGCTGCGCAGGTGATCGATCATGTAGGAGGGGCCGTAGTAAGAGGCATCGGAGTGCAAGACGTTCTTGCCGCCCAACGCCTTCGCGGTCTCCCCCATCATGTCCTCGCGCGACACCGAGGTCATGTACTGGCTGGCGATGTGTCCCTCGAAGACGTTCTTGAAGTAGGTCGGGAACCCGAAGTGCACGTAGAAGAAGTGCGCCATGTCCACCACGTTGTCGATGACCTCGCGGCAATTCGCGCCGTCGATCGTCATGGTGTTCCAGGTCCAGTCGGTCCACTCGTCGCTGAACGCCCCATCGATGCGCGGGATGGTGACCTCGTCCGGGGGCGGATCGCCCTCCGGGTCGTTCCACACGAACAGCTGCTTGTTCTGCTCCAACGTCGGCCACGAGCGGGTCCGAGCCCGGGGCGGAACTCGGCGGCCGTAGGGGATGCCGGTGCAGCGTCCATTGCCGCCCCACCGCCAGTCGTGGAAAGGACAGGCGATGGAGTCGCCTTTGATCCGGCCGTCCCCCAGGTTCCCGCCCATGTGCCTGCAATAGGCGTCCAGCACATACAGCTCTCCGCCCGCACCGGCGAAGACCACCAGTTCGGTGCCGAAGATCTCGACGGTGTGCGGTTTCCCGTCCCGGAAGTCCCGCGCGAGCCCCAGGCAGTGCCAGCCGCGCGCGTAGCGGGCGGGCGGAGCGCCCGCGTCGATCACTCGGACCTCGGTGTCGGTAGTCATCGGTTCCTCCACGATTCGCGCACGGTTGTCACTTCGATATTTCGGTTCGCCGTCCCGGCCCGGAAATGTGCAGTCCCACTGGCCGGGAGGTGCTCACGCCTCATCGAGCCGCCCGAAGGCGGAGCGGTAGAACAGCAGCGGAGGCGCCTCGCGATGCTCCGACAGCGCGGTGACGCGTGCGATGACGATGGTGTGGTCGCCGCCGTCGACCTCCTGCTCGATCTCGCAGTCGAGCCAGGCCATGGCTCCGGCCAGCCGCGGCGAGCCGTTGGGCGAGGGCTCCCAGTCGACCCCCGCGAACTTGTCGGTGCCGCTGCGCGCGAGACGGCGGCAGATCTCCTGCTGGTCGTGGGCCAGGATGTTGACGCAGAGCCGGCCAACGGCCCGGATGCGCGGCCACGATGTGGACGTGCGCGCGGGGCAGAAGCAGACCGCGGGCGGCTCCAGCGACAGCGCCGAGAACGACTGGCAGGTGAATCCGACCGGCCCCTCCTGCGCGTGCGCGGTGATCACCGTGACCCCTGTGCAGAAGCGACCCAGCACCGCTTTGAAGTCGCGCACGTCCAGTGGCGATCCGTCCATCTCTAGCACCGGTTCCATCGGGCCTCCTATTTCGATCAGGCATATACCTGTCAGCTATGACAGCAGCGTTCGCCCGAGGGTCGTCAAGATCGGAGTCCGGTCACCGAGATGCGGATCCGTAGAAGCTACGTAGTTCTCCCGATTCATCTCGGCGGCGAAGTCGTCAGTGTGATGGGAGACACAAACGATCGAGCACGTAATGCCTGGTCGACGTTGACCGACTGTGACCGACGGAGGTTCGAATGACCGTCACCCTGCTGCCCGACAGTGAGCCGCGCACCGACCGGGTCCCGCGGCGGACCCGCGCCAAGGGGGTGGAAGCGGAGGTGCCGGTGTCGATGATCGAGCGGATGACCCTCATCCTGGACGCGTTCGACGCGGCCACCCCGACGCTGACGCTGCTCGGCCTGGTGGAACGCACCGGCCTGCCGCGCTCGACCGTCCATCGGATCCTCGACCAGATGATCCGGCTCCGGTGGCTGGCCCACACGTCCGGCGGATACCGGCTCGGCATGCGAACCCTGGAACTGGGTGGGCTCACCGCCGACCACAACGAGATCCGCGACGCGGTCAGCCCGCTGCTGCACGAGTTGTGCCAGCGCACCGGCATGGTCGGACACCTGGCGGTGCTCGACGGGCGCGAGGTGGTGTACCTGGACAAGGCGGGCGGGCGCTTGGCCGCGATGCTGCCGACCCGCCTCGGCGGCCGCATGCCCGCGCACTGCACCGCGCTCGGCAAGGCCATGCTGGCCACACTCGAGCCGACTATCGCCGAAGCCGCGTTCCATTCCCGGCTGCCGCGACGGACCGCGCACACCATCACCGAACCCGACGCGCTGCATCGCGCCTTGGCCCAGGTCCGGCTGCGCCAGGGCGTGGCGGTGGATCGTGAGGAAACGATGGACGGAATCGCCTGTGTCGCAGCGCCACTCCGGGGCCGCGGCACCGCCCCCGCAGCCCTGTCGCTGTCCGGGCGGGCCGAGGCGATGAGCTTCGACAAGCTGGCGCGGGTGCTGCTCGAGATCTCCCACGAGGCCGGACGGACGCTGTTCGGGCGCCGGGCGCGCTGGCGATAGTTCGAATCCGAATATGCCTGAGCGGTACAGTCCGACCATGACCGATGGCGTCACACCCGCGGTGCCCGACCTGCCGACCACCGCGTGGGCCGTACTCGGCATGCTCTCGCACGCCGACGAACTCTCCGGCTACGACCTGAAGAAATGGGCGGACTGGAGTCTGCAGTTCTTCTATTGGAGCCCGTCGTTCAGCCAGATCTACGCCGAACTCAAACGCCTCGAGAAGCACGGCTACGCCAGCTCCCGCACGGTGGTGCACGAGGACGGCGTGCGCGGCAAGCGGATGTACGCCATCACGCCGGAAGGCCGTGCGGCCGCGGCGAACTGGGTCAATCACGCACCGGTGGAGGCGCCGGTGCTCAAGCACAGCGTGATGCTGCGCGCGTGGCTCGGCAACCTCGCCGAACCCGACCGGATGCGCGACATACTCACCGAGCACATCGAGTACGCCGAGAAGATGCGCAGGCGCGCCGAGGCCGACGCGCAGGGCGCCGAGGCGAATCCGGACTGGGCCTATCCCGAACTGGTGCTGCGCTGGTGCGTGCGGCACTACGAGGCGGAGCGCGATTTCGCCCGCGAGCTGCTGGCGGATATCGACCGCCTCACTCAGTGAGACGCCACCTGGCTGTTCCGGCCCCGCCATATTTCTATTAGGCATATGGAGGTGGCGGACGATGACCGATGAACTGGACTCGGTGCCTGCGGCGGTGGCGGCCATCGCGAACGGCGGCATGGCTCTCGTCGTGGACGACGAGGACCGCGAGAACGAAGGCGATCTGGTGCTCGCCGCGGAGCGGGCGACCGCGGCGAACATCGGGTTCCTGGTGCGGCACACCAGCGGCGTGCTGTGCGTACCCATGACGGGCAGCGACCTGGACCGGCTGGAGCTGCCGCCGATGACGGCGATCAACCAGGACCCGAAGGCCACCGCGTACACGGTCTCGGTCGACGCGGCGACGGGCATCGCCACCGGCATATCGGCCGCCGACCGCGCGCACACCATGCGCTTGCTCGCCGATCCCGGCGCCACGCCCCGGGATTTCACTCGCCCCGGGCACGTGCTCCCCCTGCGAGCGCACCCGCGAGGCGTGCTCGGTCGGCAAGGGCACACCGAGGCCGCGGTCGACCTGGTGCGGATGGCGGGCCTGCGCCCCGCCGCGGTCATCGCCGAGGTGGTGCGCGACGACGGCTCGATGGCCCGGCTCCCCGACCTGCTGACCATGGCCAGGGTGCACGGAATCCCGATCATTTCCATCGCCGACCTGATCGACCATCGCCGCAGGCTGGAGCCGGGTGTCGTGCGCGTCGTCGAGACCAGGCTGCCCACCCGCTTCGGCGAGTTCCGGCTCATCGGCTACCGGGACACGACCGACCACGCCGAACACCTCGCGTTGGTGTTCGGTGCGCCGGGCGAGCGCGACGTACTGACCCGCGTGCATTCGGAATGCCTCACCGGTGACGCGTTCGGTTCGCTGCGCTGCGACTGCGGCGAGCAACTCGACGCCGCCTTGCGGGCAGTGGCCGCCGAGGGCCGCGGGGTCGTGGTGTACCTGCGCGGACAAGAGGGGCGCGGCGTCGGACTGCTGAACAAGCTGCGCGCCTACGCGCTCCAGGACGAGGGCGCCGACACGGTCGACGCGAATCTACGACTCGGGCTGCCCGTCGACGCCCGTCACTACGGCGCCGCGGCGCGGATCCTGGCCGACCTGGGAGTGCGGTCGGTCCACTTGCTCAGCAACAATCCGGCCAAGCAGGCGGGATTGACCGAATACGGCATCGCCGTCGAACGACGGATTCCGCTGCAGACCAGTCCGACCGAGCACAACGTGCGGTACCTGCGCGCCAAGCGCGACCGTATGCGCCATCAGCTGAGCGACGTCGACGCCGCTGCCGTCGCTCGGTGAGCGGCGCCGGTTCGATCCGTCCGCGGTCACCGGAACGCCGCCGCCGATCTCGCGCGGGCCGGGCCCGCGGGCACGTTCATCGGAGTTGAATTTGTCCAGAACGCTCTTCCGCGCCCCGCGCGGTACCTAGGGTTGACACCCATGGCGCGGCGTCCCATCGGCAACCTCCCTGCCGAGGTCACCAGCTTCGTCGGGCGCCGGGAGGAACTCGCCGCCGCCAAGCGGCTGCTGCCCACGACACGCGTGCTGACCCTGCTCGGTCCGGGCGGCGTCGGCAAGACCCGGCTGTCCCGCCAAGTCGGCGTCGCGGTCGCACGTGCGTTCCCGGACGGGGTGTGGCTGGTCGAGCTGGCCGACGTCCAGGACCCGGATCTGGTCACGGTGACCGTCGCGGAGGCGCTCGCGTTGCGCGACGACACGGCGGCGCCCCTGCGGCGGCTCACCGAGTTCCTCGCGGACAAGCGGCTGCTGCTGATCTTGGACAACTGCGAGCACCTGATCGACGCCTGCGCGCGGCTGGTCGGCAGGATCGTGGCCGCCACCTCGGAGGTCCGCCTGCTGGCGACCAGCAGGGAGGTGCTGGGCGTGCAGGGCGAACAGGTCATGCCCGTCGCGCCCTTGCCGCTACCGGACGCGGAGACCACCGACAGCGATGCGATGCGACTGCTCGCCGAGCGGGCCGCCGCCGCCAACCCCGGCTTCGCGGCCACCCCTGCGAATCGCGATGCGCTGGCCGCGATCTGCCGCCGGCTGGACGGCATTCCGCTCGCGTTGGAGCTGGCCGCGTTGCGGTTCCGCGTGTTCACTCCGGAACAGATCCTCGCCCGGCTCGACGACACCATGGGCCTGCTCAGCGCGGGACCGCGACTCGCGCCGGAACGACAGCAGACCATCGAGGGCGCGATCCGGTGGAGCTACGACCTGTGCATCCCGGCCGAACAGCGTTTGTGGGAGCAGCTGTCGGTGTTCTCCGGCGGCTTCGACATCGACGCCGCCGAAGCCGTGTGCCTGCCCGCACCGAACGGGCGCACGGTGATCGACGCGCTGACCGGCCTGGTCGACAAGTCGGTGCTGAGTCTGCGCTACGACGGCGATGTCGGGCGGTACTCGATGCTGGAGCCGATCCGGCAGTTCGCCTGCGACCGGCTGGCCGAGCGGGGCGAGGAGCCCGAGGTGCGCGGCCGCCACCGCGATCATTACCGGCGGCTGGCACTGCGCGGCCGCACCGCGTATTGGAGTTCCGACGACGTCGCCTGGTTCCGCGAACTGAACCGCGAGCACGCGAATCTGCGCGCGGCGCTGCAGTTCGGCCTCACCGACGCACCCGAGTCGGCGCTCGAGATGGCGGCGGTGCTGCGGCCGTTCTGGGAGCACAATCGCTTCCTCACCGAGGGCTATCGCTGGCTGACCGACGCGCTGGCGAAGTCGAGCGAACCTACCGAGCTGCGCGCACGCGGGCTGTCCGCGGCGGCCTCGCTCGCGGCGTTGCTGTCCGATCGCGGATCGGCGCGCCAGTTGGTGGACGAATGCGTTGCCCTGGCGCGCCGGGTCAATGCCCCCGACATCCTCGCGGAGGCGATGCTCGATTCGGCGCTGCTTGCCTTCAACGACGGCGACACCGCCCGCGCGCTCGAGTTGGCCGAGACCGCCACGCATCTGGCGGCCGAATGCGGCCATCACGCGATGGAGATGGACAGCCTCGCGTTCGCTTTTGTCTGTGCGCTGGTGCTCGCCGACGAACGCTCGACCGCCTTCGCCGAGCGGCTGCTGAAGGTCACCACCGAACGGGGACCGTATCTGCTCGGCGGGCTGGCACAGTGGTCGATGGGGCTGGACCATTGGCGGCGCGGCGATCAGCGTGCCGCGACCGGATATCTCGCCCGCTCCGTCGAGATGTTCAGCCTGTTCGACCGATGCGTCTGGCTCGCCTCCGGATTCGAAGGGCTGGCGTGGTCGGCGGTCGCGCGCGCCGACTTCGAGCGAGCCGCCCGTCTGCTCGGCGCCGCGGAGATCCTGGCGCGCAGCACGGTACGCCTCGCCCACGCCATCACCGGCGTACTCGGTGACCGGATGCGTGGTCGCGTGCGAGAAGAACTGGGCGAGCGGAAGTTCGAGGAGATCTTCGACAGCGGCGCAACGCTGTCGCTGAGCGAGGCGATCGACTACGCGCTGGGACGCGCGCCGGCCACGGCGCGACCGCCGCAGGCCGCTCCGGTCGAGGCACAGGCAGCGGACGTCCTCACACGCCGGGAGAAGGACGTCGCCCGGCTGGTGGCGGCGGGGCACAGCAACAAACGCATCGCCGCCGAGCTGGTGATCTCGGTGCGCACCGCCGAGACCCACGTCGAGCACATTCTCACCAAGCTCGGTTTCACCTCCCGAACCCAGGTCGCGGGGTGGGTCCGCGATCACGAGGTGTGATCGACGTGGGCGGCGGGCGGTCAGAGACCGGCGGTGAGGAAATCGACGACCGCGCGCTCGAACGCCGGCTTGCGTTCGATCTGCACCCAATGACCACACCGGGCGAACACGCGCAGATCCGCGTTCGGGATCTGCCGTGCCGGGAACAACGCCGCCTCCACCGGTGTCACCCGGTCGTCGCGCCCCCAGAGGATCTGCGTCTCGGCGCGCAGGCCGCGCAGCCGGGCCCACAGCGGAACCGGTTCGACGAGAGCGGGGTCGGCGAAGGTCGCGTACGCGTCGCGCAGCGCGGCGATGGCGGCGGGATCGGAGGCGGCGGCCGACCGGGTCTCGATCAACTCCTCGGTGAGGGTCGCCGGATCCGACACCATGGCGCGCAGCCAGGGCAGCAGCCGTTCCCGGGTGGGAGCGGCGCTGAACTCCAGCAAGCGCGTGATGCCTTCGGACGGCTCGGGCCCCAGCACGTTCACCCCGACCCCACCGGGCGCCATCAGCACCAGCCGATCGACCCGGTCGGGATGTTCCAGCGCCAGTAGCGTCGCGACCGCGCCACCCATCGAATTGCCGAGCAGGTGCACGCGTTCCAAGTGGAGGTCATCGAGCAGACCCAGCACCGCGTCGGCGGAAATGCGCAGATAGTTGCGTTCGTACACCGGGGGGCGGCCACTGGCGCCGAAACCCGGCTGATCCACGATCAGACAACGGAAACGCTCGGCCAGCACCGGGAGATTGGCGCCGAAGTTGGCCCATCCCGAGACGCCCGGTCCGGAGCCGTGCAACAGCACCAGCGGCGCGCCCGACCCCGCTTCGTGGTAGCGCAGTTCCAACCCGCCCGCCGCGCTCCGGCGCGTGGTGTTCTCCGCGGTGAGCGTCATCAGATCATCCGATCCGTGACCGGCAGGCCGAACGCGTCGCGGCCGTACAAGACCAGCGCGCGCTCCACGTCGTTGATCACGTGCACGCTCCCGGCGTGCGCGTCGCGCCAGTGCCGTTCGATCGGATTGGGTTTGCGGATCGCATGACCGCCGGAGTTGTCGAACAGCAGGTCGATGGCCTCGATGGCGCGTTCGGTACCGCGCACCTGGTCGCGGCGGCTGCGGACCCGCAGTTCGAGGGGGATCTCCTCCCCCGCCTCGGCGTAGCGCAGCTGTTCGCCGATGTTGCGCTCCATCTGCAGGACGGCGGCGTCGATCTCGGAGGCGGCGCGAGCGACGCGGACGTGCGCGAACGGATCCTCGGCGGCCTTCTGCCCGCCGTAGGAGATCCGCACCCGCTCGCGCATGCGCTCGATATGCGCTTCGTACGCGCCCTGGGCGGCGCCGATGATGGGTGCGGTGATGGTGTTGGAGAACACCGCGCCGAACGAAATCCGGTACAGCGCAGCGGTATTGACCTCCTGTCCGGGTCCGCGCAGCTCGGCCTGCTCACTCGCGCTATAGGTCCGGTGGGCGGGTACGAACGCCTTCTCGATGACGATGTCGTTGCTGCCGGTGCCGGACAACCCCGACACGTGCCAGACGTCCTCGATGCGGTAATCCGCACGCGGCACCAGAACGGTCAGATACTCCGTTCCGCCTTCGTCGTTCGGTACGACCGCGCCCAGGAAGGCCCAGCGGGCGTGATCGCATCCGGAGGAGAAGCTCCACCGACCGCTGATCTCGAAACCGCCCTCGACCGGTGTCAGCTTGCCGGTCGGCGCGTACGACGACGAGACCAGCGTGTCCGGATCGGCGCTCCACACGTCCTCCTGCGCCCGCAGCGGAAACAACGCCAGTTGCCACGGGTGCGCGCCCAGCACCGACGACACCCACGCCGTGGACGGGCAGGCGGTCGCGATGGCGCGGATCACCTCGTAGAACGCGACCGGTGAGGATTCGTCGCCGCCGAAGCGGGACGGCTGCAGCATGCGGAACACCCCGGCCTCGGTCAGCTCCCGGATGCTCTGGTCGGGCACTCTGCGCTGCAGTTCGGCGTCGGCGGCTCGCTCCCGGATCGCGGGCAGCAGGTCCCGTACCCGATCGAGCACCTTGTTGGTCATATGCGGTAGTCCTCCTGGTAGTGCCGTCTTTCGACGCTAGGCCGGTGCGGCGCCGTCCGGCCCGATCCATCCCGATGACCGGAATAAGCCGTCCGGATCAGCTGGTGCGGGCCGCGGCGGTACCCGCGCGGCGGCCGAAGAAGGTGCCGTCGCCGAGCGAAGTGCCGCTGATGTAGCCCTCGCCGTGCAGGTTGCTCGCGGCACGGCCCGCGGCGAACAGGCCGGGAATCGGAGCGCCGTCGATATCGAGTACGACGCCGTCGAGCGAGGTGTGCAGACCACCGAGGGTGAACACGGACGCACCGGTCCCGCGGCGGTCACCGGATTCCGACGGTGGCCGCACCCCCGCCCGCACGTCGATCGCGGCGAGCGGCGGCGTGAGGGGCCGCACCCAGCGCGGCGCTTTCCCGAACTCGGGATCCACCCCGGCCGAGGCGAAGTCGTTGTACCGGCGGACGGTGTCGGCCAGCGCGGCCGCCGGTACGCCCATCAGGTCGGCGAGATCCTCGGCGGTCTCCGCCACATGGGTCGGTCGCACACCCCACCGCTGCTGGTGCGGCACTTCCTCGAAGGCTCGTTCGTCCAGCACGACCCAGGTCCGCATGCCCTGCCGGAACAGCGCCGCCTGGCCGATCCGGCCGGGATAGGTGTCCTCGTTGACGAACCGCTGCCCGTGCCCGTTGACCACCATGCCCCGCGCGGCGAGACCGGGAACGAGCGAGATGCCGACCTGGCCCGTGGACATGTGCCGCACGGCCGCGCCGAGCGCCTGCGCCATCCGGATCCCGCTTCCGTCGTCGGTGCCCGCGCTGACCTTGGTGTGCCCCAGCAGTTTCGGCGCGTGGGCGGCGAGCATGGCGTCGTTGTCCACGAATCCGCCGGTGGTCAGCACGACGCCGCGACGTGCCCGGATGGTCAGCTCCGTGCCGTACCGCCGGGCCACCACACCGACGACGGTGCCGTCGGCCGCCAGGATCAGGCAGGTCGCCCTGGTATCGAAAAGCGCTGTCGCACCGGCGGATCGCGCGGCCTCGGCCAGACAGTCCATGAGCAGCTTGCCGCCGAAGTCGGCGGTGGCCGGGCGATGCCCGCGGGGCGCGGGACCGGCGAGGTCGGAGAACGGCTTGCTGTTCTCTCCCAGCCACATCAGCCCGTCATCCGTCGGCGGTACCCACGTCGGCGCGTCCCACAGCGTGGGCTTGAACGGCACGCCGCGGTCGGCGGGCCAGTGGAAGTGCGCGACGCTGTCCTCGCTGTAGCGAGTGATCTTGGCCGGATCCGCCCCCGGACCGAGCGCGGCGGACAGGAACGCGGCCATCGCTCCCGGGTCGTCGTCGAATCCGCAGGCTCGCTGGACCGGTGTGCCGCCGCCGAGATAGATCTCACCGCCCGAGAGGGCGGATGCGCCGCCGGGACCGCTCATCCGATCCAGCACCAGCACCTGCGCGCCGCTCGCCGCCGCCTCGAATGCCGCCGCCGCTCCGGCGCATCCGTAGCCGACCACCAGCACATCGGTCTCGAGGTCGTAGGCGCGCACGTCGGCGGCCTCCCGAGGCGCGACCGAATACCGATCACTCATGGGGTCGACCTTCCCGCGCCGGGGGCGATGGCAGGCCGCCCGTCTTGGTGAGCGACCCGCCGGTCCCGTTCATCGGGACTGTGGTCGGTCGCGGGCTCGCCGTATGGCGATGGTGTGTGAACGGCGTCACGTCTGCATGGGCGCCAGCGAGGAGGAAGATTTCATGCGGGTCCTGGTCACCGGAGTTTCCGATCCGACCGGTCGCGCGGTGGCGCGCATGCTGCTGGCCGCGGGCCACGACGTGGTAGGGCTGGACCGCGCACGGCACCGGTACGTCGACCCTCGGATCGAGGTGATCACCGGTGACCCGGCCGAGCCCGCGCTGTGCGCACGGGCTGTCGCCGACTGCGCGGCGGTAGTGCATCTGGGCGGTTCGCTCGCCGCCATCGCGACGGCGGCCCGAGCGGCCGGGGCGCGAATCGTGGTTCCGGTGGTCGCGGGGTCGGAATCGGTCGCCGAGGACGTCGTGCGGTCCAGCGGGGCGGCGGCGTTGATCGTGCGCACCGCGCCGGTCGCGGGCAGGCGCGTCGAGGGCGCGAGTTGGCGACTCCTGCGCGGGCTGCTCGGTTCTCGCCGAGCGGGCGGATTCCAGGTGCTGCACACCGACGACTTCGAACGTTTCCTGGTGCTGGCCGCGCGATCCGAGCGCACCGGCGTGGTCGAACTGGCCGCGTCCGGGGTGGTCTCGAGTGCGGACGCGCATCGCATCCGCCAGGCGGCCCGAACACGCAAGTCACGGCGGACGTCCGGCACGCCACCGCAGGTGGATCCGAGGGTGGCACGCGACGAATGGGGATTCCGCTGCGGCTGGACCGCGTCCGAAGTGGCGGCCGACATCGTCCGCGGACTGACCGGTCGCAGACTCGACGGCAACGAGTTCGTCGCCCGGCCCGGCGCCATTCCGCTGCCCGGCTACCAGATACCCGCCCGCGCGGCGACCTCGGACGGACACGCGCTGGTGTCGGTCGCGCCGGAAGGTCTCGAGGGCGAGTTCGACGATCGCGTCGACCCGGCCTATCCGGTGCACACCGCGACCAATACATCCGAGGCACTGCCCGGACCGCTCACCCCGCTGACGGTGGATCTACAAGCGGGCGCTATCCGGCTGGCCAATGCCGCGATGGGCACCATGATCGCGCTGGACGGCATCGCGCTGGAGCACTGGACGAGCCGGGTCACCACGGTGCTCGGGCACCACATCTACATCAACGCCTCCATCGGCGTGCTGGCCGCGGAGAACATGCCGGGCTGGGACGAACAGAGCATCCGCCGCGACGTCTACGGCAACATCCCGGCCGAGATCTCGCTGAACCCGCACGGCAAGCCGCCCACGCCGACCGGATTCGCCAGTACCCGCGCCACGTGGCGCGCGGCGGGCCGGGTGCTGCGCACCGCGCTGCGCTATCGCGAGACCACCGACGGCATCAATGCCGCCGCGCATCAGGAATCCCTTGGCGCCGTGGCGATTCGCGAGCTCACCGATGAACAACTGCATGCCCGCGCCCTGCTGTGGCGGGATCGGCTGAATCAGTCCTGGGCGGCGGCGTCCATCGGGGTGATGATGACCGGCGCGGCCACCGCCATCCACTCCCGCGGCAAGGAAGCGGCGGCCGTGCCCATCGATCTGGAGCGGTTGGAGTCGGCCAGGACCATGCTCGCGGTGGAACGGCTCGCCGCCTTGTGCCGGGCCGACACCGCGTTGCACGACGCGGCGCACGCGGGCGACGTCACCGCGGCGCGGACCATCTCCCCGGCGTTCGCCGCCGCGCTGGAAGAGGAGCTGCGGCGGATCGGACATCGCGGACCGGGCGAGTGCGAGCTGCTCAACCCGACGTTCGGCGACCGGCCGGAGCTGCTGGTGACCGCCGCCGCACGCGCCGCTCGGATGCCCGCGCCCAAGCGGGAACCGGTCGACCCGGCGCCGAGCCGCACCGCACGGATGGCGGCAGGAGCGACGATGGCGCGCGAACGCGTCCGCGACGCCGTGGTCCGGTACACCCACTGCCTACGCCTCGCCGTGCGGGAGCGGGCGGAACGGCTGATCCGGCACGGGCTGCTACAGCAGGCCGAGGACGCCTGCTTTCTCACGCTCGACGAAATCCTCTGGGCGCCAGCCGATCTGACCGAACGGGTAGCACGCCGCCGAGCCGAGCTGAGCCGGTTGCGCGGCGTCCGCATGCCGGATGT
This sequence comes from Nocardia sp. NPDC004260, assembly GCF_053603155.1. Classification (NCBI taxonomy): domain Bacteria; kingdom Bacillati; phylum Actinomycetota; class Actinomycetes; order Mycobacteriales; family Nocardiaceae; genus Nocardia; species Nocardia sp. NPDC004260. Next base: position 38,350 of record NZ_JBSGEZ010000066.1, read on the forward strand.
GATCGCAGGTGACTGGGAGCCGCTGCCGAACGCGGACGCGTTGACGCCCGGAGACTGCCTGACCGGCATCGGGGTATGCCCCGGCGTCGTGGAAGGCACGGTGAAACGCGTCCTATCCCTGGACGACGACATCGAGCCGGGCGACATCCTGGTGGCATCGGTCACCGACACCGGGCACACCGCGATGTTCGCCTACGCCGCCGCGGTGGTCACCGACATCGGCGGCTCCGCCTCGCACGCGGCCATCGTGGCCCGGGAATTCGGCATCCCGTGCGTCGTGGACACCAAGACCGCCAGCACCCGCCTGGCCGATGGGCAACGGGTGCGGGTCGACGGGGCGGCCGGCACGGTCACCCTGCTCGCCGACGTCTGAGCCGTGGCCGGGGTCGCACACTCCGGCCCACTTGCCGGCTCGGCGTCGCCGGGCCGGGACTCTATGGAAGGAATGAGCCAGTGACGATTTCGCGTGCTGTTCGCGGGGCGGTGACCGGTGTCGCCGCCGCATTGATCGCCGTGTTCCCGCCCACCACCACCGCATTGGCGGGCCCCGGACTCGTGCACACCGTGCACGACCGCTCCATGCAGCTGTCGTCGGCGCCGAATGCCCGGGACATCGGTGACTATCCCACCCAGGGCAACGGCAAACTCCGTACCGGCGTGGTGTTCCGCACCGACGCTCTGGACAAACTCACCGCCGCCGACCAGCAGAAGCTGGTCACGTCGGGCATCACGGCGGTGATCGATTTCCGCAGTCCGAACGAGTCCGGGGCCAACCCCGACAAGCTTCCGGCGTCGATTCCCGCGCTCGCGCGTCCGGTGTACGACCCGGGCAATGACTTCTACCTGATGGTGGGCAAGGCGGTGCAGGGCGGTCCCGCCGTGCAGCAGCAGATGTTCGGCGACGGCAAGGCCGCGGGCATCATGCGCGACTACTACCGCTGGCTGGTCACCGACGCCGCGGCTCGCGCGCAGTTCGGGGCCGCCATCCGGGACATCGTGAACGCGAACGGACCGGTGTTGTTCCATTGCACCGCGGGCAAGGACCGCACCGGTTGGATGACCGCGATCTTGATGACGGCGCTCGGTGTCCCGAAAGGCCAGGTGTACAAGGACTATCTCGAATCGAACGACAACCTGGCCGCGAGCAACAAGACGACGATGGACGGGCTGGTGGCCAAGGGGCTGGTCACCGATCCCGCGCTGTTCGATCCGATCCTCGGCGTGCGCGCCGAATACCTCGACGCTGCTTTCGACCAGGCCGCCGCGTCCTTCGGATCGTTCGACCGGTTCGTCACCGACGGACTCGGAGTCGACGGCGCCACGCTGGAGGCGCTGAAAGCCGAACTGCTGCCGCGGTAGTCGGCGACCGGAGCGGGTCGGGTGGTTGAGCACGTAGGTCGCGGCCCTCTTGCTGCCCGCTATGCCCGTATGCCCAGAGTATTCCGT